>PUMK01000129.1 GCA_003551325.1 Candidatus Acetothermia bacterium
CAGTACGAAGGCCCTCTTCCGCGTGATGTCGTTTGGCATACCCGATAATTATGCAGCTCCTGGCCCCTCCCTGCACGGGCTGACCGGTCGCCGCTGCGCACACGACCGTGCCCACATATCCAGTGCGCGCTATCATCATCAAAACCGGGTCGTTCTAAGGAGGCCGCACATGCGCAGAGCAACGATCGGTCTGGTGCTGTTGGTCTTGCTGCTCCTGGCAGGTTGCAGCCTGTTCCGTGCTCCTAGAGGTGAACTCCTCTATGAGGAGCGGTTTACCGAGGCCGCAGGCAACACCTGGTGGGTAGGACAGGAGGAGGGGTTTCGCTGTTGGATTGCTGACGGGAAGTACCATATGGAGAGCCAGGCCGACAATCGCCCGGGGGTGTGGAACACCGCTGCTGGTCAATTCAGCGATTTCGAGCTCCTGGTTGATGTGGAGCACTTGGCTGGGCTTCCAGACAAATCCGCCGCGGGCGCGTTGTTCCGCTTCGTCGACTGGTCGAATCACTACGTCTTCCTGGTGAGTCCCAGTGGTTTCTTCACCTTGAGGAAGGTCGTTGGCGGTGACTGGGAAACACTGAAGAGCTGGACATCCCACGATGCTGTGCGCCAAGGGGAGGCCGTCAACAGGCTGTCCGTTACGGCAAGTGGCAACGATATCGTGCTCAACGTCAACGGGCAGGAGGTGTTCCGCACCGCCGATCCCGGACCCCCTGCTGGTGGCATCGGTGTCCGGGGTTCCTCGAGCGAGGGGAACACGACGATGCACGTGGCTTTCGACAACATCGAGGTCTGGTCACTCCCCTGATGGTGCACAACGGACCTTTTGCCGCGCGATGCTATGAGCGTCGCCACACGTGTCCCCTTGACATGCGCGCATGATTCCCTAAGGTTGCGGGGAGGTGCTTCCCGTTTAGGAAGCAAAGGTGATATCGACGTAGAACAGGAGGATGCATGGACGAAGTGCACACAACAGTGAAGATCCTCAGTGTGCAACCCGGTGATGCCTGGCAGTGTGAGACCTGCGGCATGCCGTCAGCGGAAGCCGATTTCGCAGCGTGCGTGGAGGAAGGGAACTTCTCCGGATATGTGTGCGGGCAGTGCGTAGCCCATTCCATCGTGGCCTTACTGCACGGCCAGTGCGAGACCAGCGACCCACCAGGGTAGGGGCGTTCGACCGACGGCGCCCCACAGATCCCCCGGGTACACTCACGGATCATGAGTGACCGAGCACCTCCACGCCGTGGTGCTAAGCAGCGGATGACGATCCTCGGGCAGCGGATCAACATCGTCGGCACCTCCGGCTCGGGGAAGACATCCGTGGGAACAGCCATTGCCGAGGTGCTCGGCTGTCCGTTCATCGAACTCGATGCCCTGGCTTGGCTTCCCGGATGGACGAACCGTCCCGAGGAAGAGCTGCGCCACCTTGTTGACGTAAACACCTGCGGTCCTGCATGGGTGGTCGACGGCAACTGCGGAAAGGTTCGCGACATCGTCTGGCAGCGTGCCGACACGGTGGTGTGGCTCGACTACAGATTCCTCATGGTATTCATACAGTTGATGCGGCGTACGATTCGCAGAGCACGCACCAGAGAGGAGTTGTCCCACGGAAACCGTGAGAGCTTTCGGCTTTCGTTCATGTCCCGCGACTCGATTCTTGTGTGGGCGATGCGCACCCATCCCCGGAGGAAGCGTCAGTACACGGAGCTCCTCACCCGTCCGGAGCATGCGCACCTCGCGGTCATCCGTCTTCGATCGCCCGCCGAGGCTCGCCGATGGCTGGCCTCTCTCACCCGGGCCGGGGTGTCCGCCCGCAGTACACGCTAGCGCGACAATTCCTTCGCCTTGGCTGTGGCGGCCTCCACAGCCTTGATCAGCGCCACGCGGATGTTGCCCTCCTCAAGGGCCATCAGGCCGTTCACCGTCGTGCCCGCCGGCGTGGTCACCATGTCCTTGAGGAGCGCAGGGTGCTGCCCTGTCTCGAGCACCATGGCCGCTGCCCCGAGGATCGCCTGTGCAGCCATGGTTGTAGCAAGCGAGCGTCGAAGACCCGCCTTGACCCCGCCCTCGGCCAACGACTCGATGATGATGTAGCCGTACGCCGGGCCGCTTCCGGAAAGGCCCGTTGCCGCATCCATCAAGTCCTCGCTATCGATCTCGGCCACCTGCCCCACCGCGGCGAAGATCTCCCTGGCAAGGGCCACGTGCACCGGCCCTGCCCGTCGACCCGCACAGAGCACGGTCATTCCCTTCCCGATCAGGGCAGGAAGGTTCGGCATGGCCCGCAGCACGGGAACTCCCGTAGCGAGTGCGTCTTCGACGAACCTCGTGGTTACGGCGGCTGCCAGGGTGAGCACAAGTTGCTCCGGCCTGATCACCGGCCCAAGCTCCTCAAGGACCTGCCCCATCCCTTGCGGCTTGACGGCAAGCACAATCAGATCGGCCTCTTTGACCGCTTCCTTGTTGTCCGTCAGGACGCGGATGCCCAGCTGCGCCGCCGCCCGTTCCGCCGAGGCTGGGTGCGCTGTCGTCCCCACGAGCTGTTCTGGCGCGAGCACACCCCGCTCGACCAACGCGCTGCACAACGTTCCCCCAAGCTTACCCACTCCGATGACCGCGATCGTCTTGTCCACAGCTCTCACCCTGCGTGTGCGTTCTTGACCCGGGATCGCTCGGCCGGAGCGTTCATGCCCCCGAACCATCCTGGGCCAGGTGTGGATTATGCGCGTGGGCGGACCGTCGCTCACCCGGGAACGCACGGTCCCGGGGCGATCCCCGACACACGGCGCAGGGTGCTATAGTGGTCTGGAGGTGGTCGGAGCCTTGGTAGGCGAGAGAGGAACCGACGCGTCCGTGTTCAAGGAGAAACGCATCGCGGTGCTGCCCCTGGGCAACACCAGTCCTGACCCACGGGATGCGTACTTCGCTGACGGCATGACGGAGGAACTCATCTTCACGATGTCCAAGACTGGCCGGATTCGCGTGATCGCCCACACGTCAGTCGTGAACTACAAAGGATCCGGGAAGCGAATCCTCGACATTGCCGACGAGTTGGATGTTGCTGCGGTGCTCGAAGGTAGCGTTCGGATCGCCGGCGAGAATCTGCGGATCACCTTGCAGCTTGTCGATGGAGCGACCGAGGAGTGTCTCTGGTCGCAAGCGTACGACAGGAAGCTAGAAGATATCTTCGCCTTGCAAGAGGAGGTTGCCGAGCAGGTGACGACCGTTCTGCAGGGTGAACTGCTGTCGGCAAGGCGAACCCCTCACAGGCCACCGCCCACCAAAGACATGGAAGCCTACATGCTGTACATGCAGGGTAGGCACTTCTGGAATCAGCGTTCCCGGCAGGGGATCGAGCGGTCAATCGAACGCTTCACTCAGGCGATCCAGCGCGATCCGGGCTATGCGTCGGCATACGCCGGCCTTGCGGACGCCTATGCCGTGATGGCCAACCGCGGCTACGGATCGAGAAGAGAAGCGATCGCCAAGGCACGCGAGGCGGCGGAACGTGCCATCGAACGCGATCCCTCGCTCGGCGAGCCGCACGCCTCAAGGGCGGTGATGCTGATGGAGGACTATGCGTACATGGAGGCCGAAGCCGAACTCCGTCTCGCAATCGACCTCGCCCCCAACTATGCCCCCGCGTACCACTGGCTGGCGAACCTCCTGCACATAACCGGTCGCACACAAGAGGCTCTGGAGCAGGTGCGCCATGCGTTGGCCCTCGATCCGCTCTCGGCGATCATCGGCACTGTAGCCGGGAGCCTCCTGTACAGTGCGGGCCAGTACGAGAGGGCCATCGCACAATGGCGCGAGACGCTCAAGGTTTCCCCTGGATTCATGCCCGCGCGCATCGCGTTGACACACGCCCTTCAGGCGGAGGGTGCATGGAACGAGGCATGGGCGCAACTGGAGGCCGCACGGGCCGAACAACCGAACAATGTCGAAGTAGAGGTGGAGACAGGCCTGCACGTTCTCTGCCATGGTCGGCGCATGGCCGCACTTGAGGCCTTCCGTCGGGCGGCGGACGATCCCAACACACTGTTCTGGTCCACATATCTGGGTCTGGGGTTCTTGTTTGCCGGTGCGGAGGAAGAGGCCCGCAGGCTTCTCGAGGGCGCATGTGCTGAGGACCCGTATTTCTGCGACGTCCGGATCACCCTGGCGCTCGCCGCTGCCATGGGCAACGCCCCCGCGAAGGCGCTCGCTCACCTTGCGCTTCTTGACCGCCGTCACGGATGGCTCTGCCCGGCCTTGGCGCGAGAGATCCGCGGCTTCCGCGCTCTGGTACATGCGATGACGGGGGATACGTCGGCAGCCCGAGCGACGTTGGATGCGCTCGACCCGCACGGCACAGAAGGAGCGGAAACCGTGGTCGCGGTGGCCCGATTGTGGCTAGGCGATCTGGACGAGGGCTACCGCAGGCTGGAGGAGGCTGTCCGGAATCGGGACTACCTGGCACGCTTCATCGGTGTCTGGCCCCTGCCTCAGCGGGTGCGTAGCGATGTGCGCTTTGTGCGGATCCTCTGGCAGCTGGGGCTTCCGGCACCGTTCGCAGGATGAGGTTGGGCGCTGCTTCGCAATTCCGCTCACCTGTTGACAGGCGGCGGATCTCGGTCAATACTCCTCATGCGCCCATGTGGGAACGAGCTGTGATTGCTGTCCGCGACAAACTGAGCGGGTCTTGCCCGATGCTCCTCGCCCAGCCGAACAGGCTTCACGGCGAATGGCAGGGTGTGCTTTCCAGGCTTCCCGGCGGGGATCCGGAGGGTTCCCCATGAGTGCATCGGCAGAGCCCTTGGTGCTCGACAGCGCCACCTTGGTCCTTCCCGATAGGCTCGTAGCCGGACACGTAGTGGTGGCCGGCGATCGAATCGTGAGCGTCGCGCACCACCCGTTTACGGGATCTGGGGAGCGCGTGTACCGGCTTCCTGACATGTTCGTCGCACCAGGTTTCATCGATCTGCAGGTCAACGGCGCATCAGGACGTGATGTCGGACAGGGCGACCCCGGAGGCGTCCGCGCTATAGCCGAGTGGTGTGTAAGGTGCGGAACGACGGGCTTCCTGCCAACCGTGATCACGGCGCCGGTTCCCCTCACCCGGCGGGCGATCGCCTCGGTGCAAGAGGCCGAGCATCGGACGATCCTGGGTGTACACCTCGAGGGGCCGTTCATCGCCCCCGCGCAGGCTGGAGCGCATAACCCTGCGCACATGCTCCCCGCGACCGCGGGACGACTGGCCGACATCGTGGCCGGGCATGAGCAGACGTTGCGCATGATCACCATGGCCCCCGAGTTGCCGGGAGCGGGGGCTTTGATCAGCATGGCGCGAGATCTGGGTGCTGTCCCGTCGCTTGGGCACTCGGACGCGACGTACGATCAGGCCAAGGGTAGTCTGGAACGCGGGGTGAAGGCGTTCACCCATCTGTTCAACGCCATGCGTGGGTTCAACCACCGCGAGCCAGGGCCGGTGGCCGTGGCCCTGGAGTCGGACGCGTATGTCCAGCTGATCTGCGACGGCGTACACGTGCACCCCGCAGCCGTGCGGCTGGTGGCCAAGACGAAGGGCCTTGAGCGCGTCTGCCTTGTCACCGACGCCATGAGCGCCGCTGGGCTCGGTGACGGGACCTACACGCTGGCTGGGGGTCCGGTGTTCGTCGTGGAGGGCGTAGCGCGTCTCGGCGACGGGCGGCTCGCCGGCAGCACGTTGACTATGTCTGACGCCATACGCAACCTGATCCTCTACACCGGTTGCACGTTGCCCGAAGCCGTGCGCTGCGCCACGCTCAACCCGGCAAGGCTGCTTGGGCTTGCACAGCAGAAAGGATCCCTGGAGGAGGGCAAGGACGCCGACCTTGTCATCTTCGACGAACAACTCACCGTCCACGGGACGATCGTCGGCGGGACGATGGTGTTCAACCCCTACTTAGGTACCACAACGCCGGAGAAGCCGACGGACGGACACATCATCGAGGAGGGACGAGCTTGAAACTGCTGATCGAACGCAACGCGCAGGATCTGTCGTCAACCGCCGCGCGCCTGGTTGCGCGTCAGGTGCTGACCCAACCGCGGAGCGTCCTCGCGCTCCCAACGGGTGACACACCACGAGGGATGTATGAGGTGCTGGTCGGTCTTGAGCAAAGGGGGCTGCTCGACCTGTCCCACGTTAGGGCGTTCAACCTCGACGAGTACTTGGACCTTCCCGAGGACGATCCACGAAGCTTCCGGTCGTACATGGTGAGGCACCTCTGGGAGCAGCTTGCCGCGCCTCCTGCGGACTGGTTCATCCCCAGCTCGAATCCCGCTGACGAACAGGGGGAGTGTGCGGCCTACGAGGAGGCCTTGTGCCGGACAGGCGGCGTGGATCTTGCCGTACTGGGCATCGGCCCCAACGGGCACATCGGGTTCAACGAGCCGGGCACGCCG
The DNA here is from genome assembly GCA_003551325.1 of Candidatus Acetothermia bacterium. Taxonomy (GTDB): domain Bacteria; phylum Bipolaricaulota; class Bipolaricaulia; order Bipolaricaulales; family Bipolaricaulaceae; genus B1SED10-245. Next base: position 6,427 of record PUMK01000129.1, read on the forward strand.
TGGGCCCTGGGTATGCACGTCGTGACGCTCGCCGAGGCGACGCGCCACAAGGAGGCCGCGCGATTCGGCGGACTGGCCAACGTGCCCCGTCGGGGGATCTCCATGGGGATCAAAACGATCATGCGCTGCGGGCGGATCGTTCTCCTGGCCAGTGGCGAAGGCAAGGCGGAGATCCTGGCTCGAGCGCTTCTCGGTCCGGTGACCACCGAGGTCCCCGCGTCCGTTCTCCAGCTGCACCCTTGGCTCACCGTGGTGGTCGATCAACCCGCAGCCGGTGCACTGACGACGCCGTAGTGTCGGGGGTTGTCCCCGACGTGCTTTCCGTCGCTGGGCGCGCGATGCCCCGTAACAGCCGCCCCAGGATGTCGGTGCCGGTGATGACCCTCCGCTGGGTGTTCCAAAGGAGGATCACGTCGTCGTCAACGATGTCATCGTCCGTATCTCCTGGGCGCACGCGGAATCGGGAGATCGAAGCGCCCAGCTTTCCCTTGGGATCGCGGACGATGATCGGTCGGTGGCAGTGCCGGTGAGGGTTGAACCGCTCGTGCGCAAACAACGCCTCGCGGAGGAAGTCGTCCGCCCTCAACGCGAGCCGCGGTTCACCCTGCAGATCGATGATGATCACCCAGCTCTTGCCCGACCGGTGGATCCGTCGCAAAAACGGATCGTCTTTGGAGGGGTCGACGGACGGGAAGCGCGGGCGATTTCCGTCAAACGGAAGCTCGATCACGCTGTCAGGGCTGACTTCCTCGCCCTCGTCGTCCAGCGGGACATCGTCGAGATCGAGGAAGTTGAGCGCTCCTTGCCCCTCGATCCGGGCGATCTCGGTCTCGGTGGCCTCCATGTGGAGGCGGATCACCCGGCGCAGATCCTGCTCACGGAAGTACCGCACGTGCTCCCCGCCCAGCCAGGCATCGAGGACCCAGGCCGTGGGCCGGGCAACGGGATAGAGGAGCAGCTGATAAGCACGCAGCACAGGCGACAGGGCAGCAACCACGCGTAAGGCATGGCGGGAGAAGTACGCCTGTGGGATGATCTCCGCGAACACCGTGATCACCACGGTGGAGAACAAGAACGCCGCCACTCCAGTGAGCACAGAGCCCGACAACAGGGCCAGCAGCACGTTCACCCCTACATTGCCCCACAGCATGGTCACCAGGGCGAAGTTGGCGTTCTCACGAAGCAGCAGGACCTTCTTCGCGCGAGGGTTGTGCTTCCTGGCCTCCACCTCCAGCTCTAACTTGCTCAGGGAGAACAACGCCAAGTTCATCCCGGAGAGCAGCGCCGACTGCGAGAGGCAGAACAGGATTCCGATCCAGTTGAGCCAGGCCATGCGCAATTCTAACCGCGTTGGGCGGCCGATGGCTCGCGATCTCTGCCTGTGACCCCAGGAGGGGCCTACGGTGATCGGAGAGCAGCGTACCGCGGCCGTCTCGCGGCCGGGTCACGGTACATCATGTAGTGAACGGCAAGCCCCGCTGCGAAACCCACGGCGATGTTCATCACCAACGTACCGGCCACCGTTGCCAGAGCGGGTGCCAGCGTCCATCCGAGGCGAAGCTCGCGGCCGAACTTGGCAAGTTCCACACCCACCCAGAGCATCATCGCTCCCAGGACGGCCATCGGAAAGC
>PUMK01000347.1 GCA_003551325.1 Candidatus Acetothermia bacterium
GCTCGACGTGAACCTGCGGGATGAGGCGCGGGCAGTGCAGGACGCGTTGAACCGCTTCGTGTACTTACCAAAGCTGGAGCGTCGCATCGAAGCGTTGAGCGCAGCGATTGCCGAGGCGGAGGCTGCCGGTCGGAGGGAGACGTTGGGTGAACTGAGTCGGCAGTATCAGGATCTGTGTCGGCAGCGGCTGCGCGTAATCGGGGGGCGTTGTGCGGAAACCGGCAGATGAACGACGGGGTCCCGATGTGGACCCTGTGCAGGGTCAAGAAGAGGCGTTTCCCGAAGAGCTGTTGGAAACCCTACCCCTTCTTGAGGAGCTTGCCGAGTCCACCGAACCTGAGCCCCAAGAGTGGGAAGAGGATGAGCCGCAGGAGCGAGGCAAGGATCCGGTACGCACGTACCTGCGTGAGATCGGGAGGGTGCCCCTCCTCACCCGTGAGCAGGAGGTGACGCTGGCGCAGGGCTTCGAGGCGGGGCTCGATGCCGAAGAGAAGCTTGCGCACGACGAGATCCCACCTGAAGAGCGTGATGTACTGCGGGGAATCGCCGAGCGGGGACAGGCTGCTCGTGAACAACTTACCGTAGCCAATCTGAGGCTCGTGGTCTCCATTGCCAAACGGTACATGCATCGCGGTGTGTCCTTTCTGGATCTGATCCAAGAGGGGAACATGGGTCTCATGAGGGCCGTGGAGAAGTTCGATTGGCGCAAGGGTTACAAGTTCTCTACCTATGCGACGTGGTGGATTCGGCAGTCCATCACCCGGGCCATTGCCGATCAGGCCCGCACGATCCGGGTTCCCGTGCACACGGTGGAGGCACTGCAGGAGCTCCGGCGCCTGCGTCGGGAGTACATCCAGAAGAACGGTATGGCCCCGACCTACGAGGAGCTGGCACAACTGCTAGGGACGAGCGTTGATCGGGTGAAGAAGATCGATCAGGCAGCTTCCTACACCGCATCGCTGGAACGGCCGCTTTCCGAGGACGACGAGGACACGCTGGGGGACTTCCTCGCTGACACCTCGATCCCCTCACCGGCGCGCGAAGCGCTACGCTCCAAACTCAAGGAGGAGCTCCGGCGGGCCCTTCAGGAGTTGGATGCCCGCGAACGTGAGATCCTGGAATTGCGCTACGGCCTGAGCGATGGCCATCCCCGGACCCTAAAGGAAGTGGCGGCCATGTTTGACGTGACCCGGGAGCGCGTGCGCCAGATCGAAATCAAGGCCTTGGAGAAGCTGAAGCACCCCTCACGCCAGCAGACGCTCCGCCGGTTCCGGGATCTCCTGGCTGCGGAAGAGTGACCGTACTCCTCCTCGTAGGGCCCACCGCAACGGGCAAGTCCTCTGTTGCACTGCATGCGGCGCGCGCTGCGAATGCGGAGATCATCTCCGCCGATGCCCGCGCGCTGTACAGGGGGCTCGACATCGGAACCGACCGACCCTCGGACGATGCGCTGCGTGCTGTCCCCCATCACTTGATCGGATTCCTGGAACCGAGCGAACGCTACGATGCGGTGCGCTTTCGTCGTGACTGTGAGCGCATCGTTTCCGAAATCCATGCGCGGGGCCGGCGTGCGATGGTTGTTGGGGGAAGCACGCTGTACGTGCGGGCGTTGACCCAAGGTTTGTTTCCTGGTCCTCCGGCTGATCGGGAATTCCGGGAGCGCCTCGCTGGGCGTTCTACCGATGAGCTTCGCCAGGAACTCCGCGGTGTGGATCCAGAGGCCGCTGCACGCATCGCCCCCGCCGATCGGGTCAGGATCGTGCGGGCTCTCGAAGTCTACAACACCACAGGACGGCCGATCTCCTCCTTCTGGGGAACGCAGCGACCTGTCCCGTGGCCCCTTGTTGGGGTAGGTCTGTACATGGAACGGCAGGAACTCTACCGTCGGATCGAGGACAGGGTGGACCGTATGCTCGACAAGGGGCTGCTGGAGGAGGTGCGTGCTCTTCACGCTGCGGGGGTGCCCGACGAGGCGCCGGCCGCACGGACGATCGGCTATCGGGAGCTCTTCCCCGTACTCCACGGAACAAGCGAACGCGACGAAGCCCGTTCTCGCATTGTCGCCAATACCAAGGCCTATGCCCGGCGTCAGCTTGCCTGGTTTCGCAAAGAGAACCTCCGCTGGCTCGACGTCACCGGGAGGGCACCCGACGAGGTTGCCCGTGAGCTCCTGCGGATTTGGGCTCAAGCTGATGGAGGTTTAGAATTCGACGTATGAAGCCAGTCCTGTGGTCGGAGAGCGTGCGTGCCTTGGATGCCAAGGCTGAGGAGCTCGGCGTTCCGGGCATCCTGCTCATGGAGTCGGCCGCTCATGGTGCTGCTGCCGCGGTGCGGCATTGGGCGGGTTCTGTGGCGGGAGAACGTGTGGTCGGTTTGTGTGGGCGCGGTGGCAACGGTGGCGACGCGCTTGGCGTCTTGCGATGGCTAGGATTGTGGGGCGCCGAGCCGGTGGCCGTGCTCCTCGGTGAGTCGGGGGGTGCGGCAGCGCAGCAAGCGCAGGCTTTCACGGCAAGCTTCCCCGGGCAGACGTTCACCGTGCGCTCCGAGGATGACTGGGCGTTGGTCGGTGAGGTTCTGGAGGGGGCCGATCTTGTTGTCGATGGGTTGCTCGGCGTAGGCGTGCAGGGTGCGGCACGGGGACCGGTGCGCATGGCCATCGAACTCATGAATGCCAGCCCGGTGCCTGTGGTTGCGCTGGACCTTCCTTCGGGACTGGATGCTGACTCCGGTGAGATTCCCGAAGTGGCTGTGGTGGCGGCCTTGACGTTGCCCATGGCCGCCTACAAGCCGTGTCATGTGCTTCCGCCTGCGGCCGGTCTGTGTGGGGAACTGCAGGTGATTCCCGTGGCGTATCCCCCCGGGGCGTGGGACGAAGCCGAGGTGGCCGCGCAGATCTTGACGGACGATCTGTGCGCGTCGTGCCTTCCTCCGCGGCTGCCGTACGGTCACAAGGGTACGTTCGGGCGTGTCCTCGTCGTGGGCGGGTCGGTGAGCATGTCGGGAGCGGTTGGCCTCGCTGCTGAAGGAGCCTTGCGTGCGGGTGCAGGCTTGGTCCACGTGCTCTGCCCAGAGCCCGTGGCACCGGTGATCGAGACCGTTGTGCTGGAGGCCCTTGTCCATCCGGGTGGTGTGGCGCCCGACGGCCACTTCTCCCCCGAGGCGGCACCGACAGCAGTGGAACTGGCAAACGAAGCCGACGTTGTGCTGGTGGGGCCCGGGATCGGGCGCAGTCCTGGCGCTGCTGAGGTCGTGCGGGCGCTGGTTACGGCAGGCCATCCGCAGGTGCTCGTCGATGCTGATGGTCTCTATGCTCTCGCCGAGGACCGGAAGCTCCTGGGACGGCATGAAGGACACTGGCTTCTCACACCTCATCCCGGGGAGTTCGCCCGGCTGAGCGGCATGGGCGTGGACGAGGCGCTCAACGACAAGCTCCGCCAGGCAATGCAGGCTTCCCAGAGCTGGAATGCCACGGTGGTGTTCAAGGGTGCACCTACGGTTGTGGCTTCCCCGGACGGACCTCTGTACCTCAACCTGACCGGTAACACGGGGCTTGCCCATGGGGGCTCGGGCGATGTGCTGGCAGGGCTGATCGCTGGTTTGTGGGCTGGGGGGGCTGATCCGGTTGAGGCTGCGTGTGCTGGGGTGTACCTGCACGGGAGAACCGCTGAGCGGCTGGCTCGGCACCGCTCACCGCGGGGGGTGCTACCCTCGGATCTGCTGAAAGCGCTCCCTCGGGAGGCGGCCCGCTTGGAACGGTTGTTCCCGTGAACGGGCGATGAGGCTGTTCGATAGTCACGCCCACCTCGACTTCCCCCAATTCCGGGAGGACCGTGAACGCCTCCTTGAGGAGATGCGCGACCAGCATGTCGCCGCACTCAATGTGGGTGCCGACCTCGTCTCATCCAGGGCATCGCTGGTGCTTGCCGCTTCCCACGCGCATATTTCCGCCGCCTGTGGGGTACATCCTCACGATGCAAAGGACTACACGCCCCGCGCTGAGGCAGAGCTTGCCCAGCTCCTCAAGGAAGGTGCCGTTGCGGTAGGGGAGTGCGGGCTCGATTTCTACCGGGATCTGTCTCCAAGGGATCAGCAGGAGCGGGCGCTTCGTGGCCAGCTTCACATGGCGCGGCGACTGGAACTTCCGGTGATCCTCCATCAGCGGGACGCATGGGAGGCATTTGTGCAGGTGCTTCGCGAGGAAGGACCGTTGCGTGGTGTCGTGCACGCGTTCTCCGGAGATACGGCGAAGGCGCGTCAGGTGGTGGACTTGGGTCTGCACCTGGGGATTGGTGGCCCGCTCACCTATGCTCGGAACCACGCCCTGCGTGATGCCGTGCGCGTTGTTCCTGTAGAGCGGTTGCTCGTGGAGACCGATTGCCCGTATCTGCCGCCTCAGCCGTTCCGTGGGAAGCGCAACGACCCGCTCAAGGTACGGTTGGTGGTGCTCGAGTTGGCCAGCCTCCTCGGAATGCGGCCGGAAGAGCTGGCGGAGATTACCTGGAACAACGCTTGTGACTTGTTCGGTGTTCGCCCGACATTCTGAGTGCTTGCGCGTCTGCCTTGACGGGCGTTTGACGGTGTTCGTGGAACAGCCGTCTCAGGTCCGAACCGGCGAGTCGAACTCGATGTCCTCTGGCCTCATCGCTAACATGGTGCCGGCGTTGTCGCATCGGAGACCGCTGGGGAACACGGGTTGTGTGGAAGGCTCTCGCCTCCGATGACGGTCCAAGAGGAGATGAACGATGGGTATCGAAGCTGGTGGAGCGTCGCGGACATGCCCGGTTGTTGCGGTGGGTTCTTGGACTGCTGTGGACCGTAGCGCACTGCACGTGCCTTTATCATGACCTATGGGACGCTCGGTGCTGCCGTTCCTCTGGCGGTGCTCGTGGCTTTGGGGATGCTCGCCCGCCGTTCGAACGTGCTCCAGCAGGGCGACGAGCGTGTCCTCAATGGTTATCTGTACCGGTTCGCGCTTCCGGCACTGTTCTTCGTCAACCTATCCGCCACCCAGCTCACCGCCGACATGGGGAGGTTCGTGTTCGCAGTGTTGCTGTCCGTGGGAGGTACCGTGGCCGTACTGGCAGCAACCGCACGTGCGCTCTCCCTTCCGGAAGATCTGAGGCGTCTCACCGGACTGACGGCGGCGTTTGGCAGCCTGGCTTTCTTTGGGATCCCCTTTGTTGAGTTCTCTCTGGGGACTGAGGAAGCCCGCCAACTGGCGACCCTGGGGGTAGCCACGATCTCCCCGCTGGGTGTGGCGCTCGCCCTCGCCCTGCTCGAAGGGTACCGGCAGGAGGGGGTCAGCCGATGGAGACAGACCGCGACAACGGGCAGGAGGTTGGCCACCAACCCCCTGATTCTGTCGATCGCTTTGGGATTCGCGTTCTCCCTCGGAGGATGGGACCTTCCGCGGCCCTTGCTGAGAGCGTTTTCCCTCTTGGCGGGAAGCACGGCTCCCGTGGCTGTGTTCTCCCTGGGAGCCCATCTCTGGGGGAAGGGAGTTTCGCGCCTGAGTTGGACTGTACCGCTCAGCGTGGCACGCTTGGGTCTCCTGCCAGCGGTGAGCTTTTTTGTGGCGTGGGCGCTGGGTCTGTCATGCATGGAGCGCACGGTCCTTGTGTTGCTCAACGCCAGCCCGGTGGCGGTGAACATGGTTGTCCTCAGCCATCGTTACGCTTTTCGCACGCAGGAAGTTAGCTCACTGGCCCTGCTCACGTCGGTTGGGTCGATCGTCACGATGGTCCTGTGGCTCTGGCTCGTGGGCGGTTGCCTGCCCTGAGGAGCCTGGCTCTCGCGGATGGGCGCTTGAGCCTATTCGGCAATGTTCTTCGTTTCCTCCCCGTTCGGTGTCCTGCTCTACGGTGGTCCATGTGTTGTGAGGGGAACTCGGGCCGGCGTTGTGGTATGGTCTGTGCGGAGGTGATCGCTTGAAACTCCGGGATGTGGCTGCATTGACCAACGCTGAACCCGTCACCTGCCAAGAGCAGATGGAACTGGAGTTCATGCACGGATGCGGGGCGGATCTGCTCTCCGATGTGCTCGCGCTTGTGGAGGATGTCGGGGTCCTTCTGCTCACAGGGACGATGGGACTCCAGACGGTGCAGGTGGCGCAGATCCTCCAGCTGGGGGCGGTCTTGTTTGTCCGGGGGAAGCGTCCCAGCGAGGAGGTGTGCGCCTTCGCGAGTCGGGCAGGCGTGCCGCTTCTCACCACAGAGTGCAGCATGTTTGAAGCCTGTGGAATCCTGTACAGCAACGGTCTCAAACCTGCACAGCTGGCCTCCTATCCACGCACGTCGCCTGAGGCGCAGTGCTCGGGTACATAGCCAGATCAAGGGGTGTGGGCCCCGTGCTCAGCTGTGAGCAGTCGTAACCGTGTCCCGTTGGGAATCGCGGAATGCTGTTGCGAGGGAGCGCTCGATTGCCCTCTGTGCAACCACCGATTGTCCCCGTTGACGCGTAGGAGTACCATGACTGCTCGATGTATGTCATCGTTGTGGGGGCAGGCGGTATAGGGTCGGCGCTTGTCGATTTGGCGCTGCGCGATCGGCATGATGTTGCTGTTGTGGAGCGGGATCCGCGCAAAGCAGAGAGCGTCACCCGACGCTACGACGTGCTCGTGATCAACGCCGATGCGGCGTTCACCGAGGTCATCCGTCAGGCCGGTGGGGACCGTGCTGATGCGCTGATCACGACCACGCACGACGATGCGACGAATCTCATGGTCATCGCTGCGGCTGCGGATCTCGGTGTCCCTTCAATCGTCTCCGTGGTCAACGTCAAAGCACATGTCGATCTCTTCCGCCGACTGGGCGCCCATGTCATGGAGAACCCCGATGTGATCGTTGCCGAATCTCTGTACAACGCTGCCCGGCGACGGAAGCTCACCGACCTGGTCACCATGGCCGGTGGTGCTCAGATGTTCAAGATGACGGTCACCCGCGAGTCGCCGCTTCTGGGCAAGTCGCTGCGTGAATGCGGTGTGCAGGGCCTCATCCCCACAGGGATTCTGTTCGCTGCCTTGGAACGGGAGGGCGAGATGTTGATCCCTTCCGGCACCACGATCCTGCGGGAGGGAGATGTGGTCACCGTGTACTCCAAAGAACACGTGACCGACGATTTCATCGAGGGCCTTGCGGGCTGAACGCTTGATGTGGGGAGAGTTCCAGGTCGTCCTGCGGGCGCTGGGGTACCTCGTAACGATGATCGGCCTGATGACCGCGTTGTCCTTGATCATCGTTGCTTGGTTCGGTGAGTGGGAAGCCCTTCTCCCCTTTGCGTTGACCTCGGTTGTGTCGTTGCTGCTCGGTGCCGCCCTCTATTTCCCCTGCCGTCGCGCTGAGGACGCAAGCCTGCAACACGCGCTCGTTGTCGCGGCGGTGGGTTGGATCCTGGTGGCCTTGCTGGGTGCGTTGCCCTTCTACTTGGTATCGGTGTGGCGCACCACGGGTCCCTCACTTCCCTACGCTGACTTCACAGCCGCTTTCTTCGAATCCATATCGGGGTTTACCAGCACGGGGTTGACGATGGCCACGCGTCCTGATCTTCTGCCGCGTTCGCTCCAGTGGTGGCGCTCGTTCACCGAGTGGGTCGGTGGTGTCGGGGTTATCGTGCTCATGCTTACGCTTATCGCGGGGGTCGGGCGGTCCACAATGACGCTGTACCTCGCCGAAGCACGCGAAGAGAAGATCCACCCGTCAGTTGTGTCGACCGTACGGACCATCTGGTGGATCTTCCTCCTGTTCACCGGTGTGAGCATCTTCGCGCTGTGGGCGGGGGGAATGCCTCCGTGGGAGGCGCTCAACCACGGGATGACGGCCATCGCTACAGGAGGGTTCACACTGTGGCCCGACTCCATCGGTCACTACAACGCGCCGCTCTTGGAAGTGCTGCTGCTGGTGATTATGGTTGCCGGTTCCGTCAGCTTCGCCGTGCACTACCGGGCAACCCGTCAGGGGATGTCCGCGTACGTGCGTGATGTGCAGACCAAGTGGTTCCTCGGCTTCCTTGTGCTCGGCGCGGTGCTGGTGAGCCTCGAGGGGA
>PUMK01000018.1 GCA_003551325.1 Candidatus Acetothermia bacterium
GGCGAGAGCTTGCTCCTCCACAGTTAGCAGTTTTCCCAGACGAATCAACGAAGAAGCCCTCAGTCCCGATGCTGAGAAATCGGCATCGCCTGTCCTGATTATGTCATCCCATCCCTCCACCCTGTGCCTCAGCTGGGAGGTGACCGCGGAGACCAGCCAATCGCCATAAGGACCCGGCAGCTTGGCAAGAAGCAATACAGGTCTAAGCTTCCCGTTGTGCAAGTCAGCTTGGGGGAACCTGATGATGGCTATCTCGCCAGCTGTGCGGCTCATCGCTCTGGTTTGATGTCGTCCAGGGAATAGTCGACTTCGTCGGGGTCGTTCCAGAAATCAAAAGACCCTGCGCGCAGAGCGAGGTCGCTCCACCTGGGTGCTTCAGCCTGGACCCGCCTTCTGCGGACGAAGGCAACGAAATCGAAGACCTCCTCTAGGATCTCCTCAGGGAGGCTCTCGATCTCCTTAAGGAGCCGTTCCTTCACGCTCATGCTCCACCTCCTGACGCCGTCTACCGTGTCTTCAATCCTGGTTCACCATATCACAGCTGAGGCGCACTGACCACGCACGATGGACTACGGACTCGCCTCCTCCAACGAAACTCGGTCATCCTGTTTGCGATAACGCAGGCCGCAAGAAGAACATAGCGCGTGTTCGCCGGTGAACCGGAGGCGCACGCCGCACTGGCAAGCCCAGCCGATACGTTGTGCCGGAACGCCGGCCACGAGGGCATAGGGGGGCACGTCCTTGGTGACCACGGCGCCGGCGGCGACGAACGCCCACTCGCCGATGGTGATTCCACAGACGATCGTTGCGTTGGCACCGATGGAAGCGCCGCGCTTGACGATAGTGGTCAGGTAGTCCTCGCTTTGGTTTCGGGGGAAGGCGGAGCGGGGCGTCTTGATGTTGGTGAACACCATGCTCGGGCCGCAGAACACGTAGTCCTCGAGGATCACCCCCTCGTAGAGCGAGACGTTGTTCTGAATCTTGACGTGATTTCCGATCTGGACGTTGTTGGCTACGAACACATTCTGACCAAGGCTGCAGTGCTCGCCAATCGTGGCCTTGGGCATCACGTGGCAGAAATGCCAGATCTTGGTGCCCTGGCCGATCGTCGCACCTTCGTCCACATAGGAGGAGGCGTGCACGAAGTAGTCGCTCATCCTCCCTCCAGTTGTCGTGTGGCCTCCTCGAGGACGCCGACGACCTCCACAGCGCTTGTTCCATCGGTGAGGGGGCGCCTCCCCTGCTGGACGCAGGCGAGGAAGTGCTCCATCTCCAAGGTGAGCGGTTGCGCGGAGCCCTGGAACACGACTTCCTCGCCTTCGTTCTCGGGCCTGAGGTTTTCCCCGATGCGCTTTGCATGACGGGTTACCGTCTGGGCGATCTCGTCGTAGACGAGCATCGCCTCGGAGCCGATCACGGTGAGCCGGCGGCGTTTCTCTGGCCATAGCCAAGACACGTGGATGTGCGCACAGGCCTTGGAGGGGAAGGCAAGGTGGACGCACACATCGTCGGCGATGCCGCTCTGAAGGACGTCTTGCGCTGATGCCTGGATGCCTGTGGGGGAATGGCCCGCGAGATTCAGGAGCACGGCCACGTCATGCACGCCCAGGCTCCACAGGACGTTCTCCACGGTGCGAACTGTGCCCAAGTTGAGCCGCTCCTGATGGAGGCCCCACACAGCGCCCAACGCTCCTGCACCAAGGTAGTCCTTGATCCAGCGCACGGCCGGCTGGTACAGCAGGAGATGGCCGACCATGAGGACAAGCCCCCGGGCCTGAGCAAGATCGGCGAGGCTCTGTGCCTCATCCTTTCTCAAGGCCAGAGGTTTCTCCACGAACACGTGCTTGCCCCTTTCCAGGGCTTGCTGGGTCAGGGCAAAGTGGGTGGCCGCCGGGGTGGCGATGGCCACCGCGGGCAGATCGGACTTGAGCAGTGCGCAGTGATCCTCGTACAGAGGCACCTCGGGGTAAAGCTCCCGCAGTTGCCCACGCAGGTCTTCGCTGACTTCCGCGATGGCTCCTAGAGCGCCAAGTCCATGGAGGGTTCGCGCGATGTTCTTCCCCCAATCTCCGGCCCCGATCAACCCGACCTTCATAGCAGCGTGATCCGCTCGCGGTGTTCCTGGACGCCTTTGGTCGCGTTGCGTGTGTCCAAGACGTGCTTGGCGTGGCTTGCGACCCATCCGTAGTCGATTTCGCTGTGGTCGGTAAGGATGAGTACCAGGTCTTGCGAGGAGACGAGTTCGGAGGTCAGCGGTTGGCTTTCCATGGCAAGGTTCCCCTCCCGCAAGGCTGAGACATGTGGATCGTGGTACACGATCTCGGCCCCGTCGCGCTGCAGTAGTTCGATGACCTCCACCGCGGGCGATTCGCGTGCGTCCTCACTATCCTTCTTGTAGGCGACCCCCAGGGCGAGGATCTTGGCCCGTGACGGAGCAAGGCCCAGCTCGTTGAGCACGCGATGGGCTTTGTCCCTGACGAACTCGGGCATCTTGCGGTTGATCTCTCCGGCCAGGGCGATGAAGTGCGTGTTGAAGTTAAGTCCCTTGGCCTTCCACTCTAGGTAGTGCGGGTCAAGAGGGATGCAGTGACCGCCGACTCCGGGGCCGGGCCAAAAGGGCATGATGCCGAACGGCTTGGTAAACGCCGCTTCCAGGACCTCCCACACGTTCAGGTCCATGCGATCGCAGAGCAGCGCGAGTTCATTGACCAGGGCGATGTTGACTGCCCGGAAGGTATTTTCGAACACCTTGACAAGCTCAGCGGCCTTGGCGCTGCTCAGGGGGACCACCTGCTCGATCGTCTGGGTGTAGAAAGCCCGGCCTGCCTCCAGCGAATTGGGGCCGACAGCGCCCAACACCTTGGTCGTGTTTTTGGTGGTGTATCTCTTATTGCCCGGATCGACCCGCTCGGGGGAGTGGACGAGGTAGAAGTCTCGATCGGCCTCGAGGCCGCTTCTCTCGAGGATAGGGAGCATGAGTTCCTCGGTGGTGCCGGGGTAGGTTGTGGATTCCAGGCTCACGAGCTGTCCCGGCCGCAGGCGCTTGGCGATCTCCTCCGTCACGCCCTCCACATAGCTTAGCTCGGGGGGTAGATTGCGGGTGAGGGGGGTGGGCACGCAGAGCACGATGACATCCATCTCAGCAACCCCGTCGAACCCGGTGTCAGCACGGATCATACCTTTGGCCACAAGCTCCCGGAGCTCGTTGTCGTTGACATCACGGATGTAGTTCTCTCCGTGGTTCACCTTCGCCGCGCGTTCGGGGTTCTGTTCCACGCCCAACACGCGGAAGCCCACCTTCGCCTTTTCCACGGCGAAGGGGAGGCCCACATAGCCGAGGCCAACAACGCCGACGACCGCAGAATGGTCATCAATGCGAGGGAGCAGGGTGCCCAGGGCAGTAACACGTTCTTTGTCCCTTGGTGCTTCGCTCACCTTTCACTCCCCCTTCCACTGCCGCATAGCGTAATGCTTAGGTGTCATGTATGACAAGGGGGGATTGGCGGCGTATGCTGCCCTCGCGCCCAGTTCACAGTGCTATGAGGCGCCCCGAATGGCTGACCTGTTGACAGACCAGTTTAGCTCTGCATATCCGTGGCACGGTATAGGAGAAGTCGGGATGGAGGTAGCCAATGCTGCACTCAAGCACGGGCCTTATCAGTCAACCATTGACTAGCCCTATCCAGTGCACCTAGTTCAAGCAATCCTAGCCACAAGGCCTCCAAATAGGCCGAGCGTCTGAGTTCTCCCTCCCCACTGTTCTCCTGCGCAGTAGTCACAGATACTTGATCGAACGCATGGATCTCTTTGCAGTGGTACCGAAACGCCTCCTTCAGTTGTGACATGGACTTCGGAACCCACTTAAGCTTTTCATCAACTGCATGGAACATGCTAAGCTCCGCGTAGATTAGCGCTAACAGACGGCCAGCGTCCAACCTATTTACAAGCTTAATGAACTCGTCACTTTCGAGTTCGAGGACGTTCTTGTGACTGGATTCCATTGATGGTTTATTCCGGGCCTCATGTGCAGCACGGGCCGCCTCGAACACTTGCCTTCCATCAAGATTTCGGAACAGCATTGGTTCAGGCGGACTAAGCGAACGGCATGCTTGACAGTAGACGATGAAGTCCAAAGCTCTCATCTCTACTAGATCGACCCCTTCACCGCAGCACCTGCACCCGAAAGTGGATTCAAACCCGGCTAATCTCTGGTTCAAACTGCAGGCGTAGATTAGCGCGTGCGCATCGCTGTTGACTTTCAGCCTCAACTGAGACCTCCCCAGACATAAACCGTATACACGATCCCGGCAGTCTCCACCACCACAATCAGTGGCCATAGGAAGAATCCCACGTTCACAGCAGCCACTAGCACACCTTCTAAGGTAGCATCAACAGCCCCATGCACTACCGGAACAGTGCTGGCGAGCAACATCGGTGAGCTAATCCGGCACACCCATTTCAGCCCCTTCTTAAGTAACCTTGACGTGGCCCGCGTGTGGAACTCCACGAAAAAGAGCAGCAGAAACCAGAGGAATGATACCCCAGCTAGTGAAGTGTAGAAATCCCTTACCACGTCGTTCATCCTTTCAGGAGTCCCTCCAATTCGCTTCGCAGCTTGTGCATGCTATATGACTCAAGGAACTCTGTTCCGGTGGGGCTCTTACCTATGTGCATTGCGAACTCTGCTCGCATAGCTTCCAGCATTGAGTTAACTGCCCAGGCCATCACCTTTCTCTCCACCGGGCTCAGCCTCGCATCATATATGGCTTGCTTGATCCTAGGGAGCCGTGCAACAAAAGTCCTAATCTGGAGTTGTTCAACTGGTATGTTGAGCGCTTTGGGTGTGATGCGTCTTCGCAGATGCCCGAGCAGGTAGCGTTCGCACTCCCTGGTGTGCTCCTCGACTCGCACTGCCTGGCACTGAGTCCTAGCCCTTCTCTTCGCCTCCCTCAGCACGCGGTACGTGCGAAGTAGCCTGTCAAGCTCGTTCTCGTCAAGCTCGTCTCCAGGTCTTGGAGGAGCGTCGGGTTTCGGGTAATAGTGCAACAAAGCTTCTCGGGTCCTGGCCTCAGGCAGCGCCGCAAGTAGTTCCTCCCACACATCTTCGAACGACGGGGCAAGCAACTGTCCATCCGCGTCTGCTTGCTCAAGCTCGCGGCGGGCTCTTTGGAAGAGCAGTATCTGCGGCCATCGCGCTTCCCGCAGGAAGCCTTCCATCGTGCCGGGGGGGAGGTCGGGCGAGAAGCCGCTGTAGAGCCAGTCAACATTTGGTTCGCGTAGCTTCTGAAGCGCGACTTCTGCCTGGTCCAGAAAGTGGGCGCTCTGCACATCCGACAGGTGCTCTTTGATACGGTGCACAATCTCAACTGCGTAGTGTACTCCAAAGGCGTTAAGTGTCAGTCCAGGCGCAAAGCCATAGCGTCCATCGAACTCGTGTAGATACCCGACAAGAGGACTCGCCAGCCTGTCGACTACGTCACACTTGCCCAGCAGACCAAGCAGACGGATGGCGTATGCAGTTGAGTTTAGCGATGGCCTGCCTTGAGCCACTGAGCTAAAGGCTCCTTCGCTTCAATCATAGCAGCTTCTCAAGAAACTGAACACGCCAGTTGGTTCCGGTAGCCCTATATTGAAGAACTGCGCAACCCGTAATCCGTAGTATGTGGCGCAGATAGACGGCTCATCCATCTCGTCGACATCACAATACCCGCCGATGTATGCAGATTCAGTGTCAAGCTCGGGCAGCAATTCAAACACGGGGCGCTCCTTCAGTCGACGCTCCAGAGCCCAAGCAACCCTTCTCTCCAAACCCTCCCCGACCAACTTGGAAAGATGCGAACGATCGAGTCCCAAGTTCATCAGTACCCGAATTGCGCTATAGGTAGAGGAAAGGCTCCCTGTTCGACTTGCAATGCGGTCCCGGAACAACCCGCTTTTCTCAGTCCAGTGCTGCGATATGAAACGGCCAACCGCGTGTACATCTAGGTCAAGATGTTGATGCATCTGAGCACTAAGATCGGTTGGAAGGTCAGCATCGCGGTCTTCTGGAGAGGCCAAGGACTTCAGAATAGACATGGCGCAGATCGTTCCGTAAACGCTGGCCTCTCCGTGTGGTTCCACTGCGAAACCAGTGCCACCTTCAGTAGTGCGCTTTAGGCATTGTGTAAGAAGCGAATACAGGCCTTCGACAGCAGTGGTGCTGAGGAAGGCTCCTCCACGCATGATCTGAATCCGATGGAGGGTATCCAGGGCTGCGGAAGTCGCGTCCAGCGTTGGCCCAATAACCCAATTCCGCATGTACTCAACAAACGGCGAGTCAAAAGCAAGCAACCGGGTGTCAGGCTGCCGGACGGCAAGCAATAACTCTACAGGCACATTACTGCTCAAACAGACCTCGCTCCAGCACTAACCAGAAAGCCCAGCATTCTCCAACAGTCCCTCAACACACACCACATTTAGACCAGGAAGCAGTATACTCCGTGCGGAGCAAGTGGTGCAACTTGCACTAGTTCGCACACAGGGAGCCGAGCTGTGACTCATGGTGCTCTCCCTCCATTCCCCATACGAATCTCGCACGGGAGACTCGGGCAACCCTCATGTTCCCCTGAACCTGAACCGCCCCGGGTCTGCCAGATAGTGATTCTCTTAAGACGATGATTCTGTGGACAGAGGCATCAATTACCCTCCAGTGGGTGACCCACGCACCAGGGTGATGGGGGCTGGCCTACCGGTGTCGCCAGGAGGGCAGCGAGAGGAAGATGCGACGCTCAGCGTCTACACTGACAGTACGGGGAGGAACTTCCCTCCTGGAGCCGGGGAATGGCAGTCATATGGGCGACCGACAGGGCGAGGCATCGACTTCAAGCAAGGCTCTAGGCGTACCCTTCGGCCATCTTCCTGAACGTTTCCGATTGCTCAACGAGTTCATCGTACGTCCCCTGGGCGGCGATGCGGCCGTGCTCGAGGAGGTACACAGTGTCGCAGCCGCGCACGGTGGCCAGGCGGTGGGCGATGATGATAAGGGTCTTGGTGCGGGCGACGTTTTCGATGGCCTGGAACACGGCGGCTTCGGTGGTGCCGTCGAGGGCGCTGGTCGCCTCGTCGAGGACGAGCACCTGGGGGTCGTGATACAGGGCGCGGGCGATGCCGATGCGTTGGCGCTCGCCGCCGCTCAGGCGCACACCGCGCTCGCCGACGATGGTGTCGTAGCCTTTGGGAAGCTCGGTTTCGATGAACTTGTGGATGTTGGCGATCTTCGCGGCGCGTTCTACGGCTTGCATGTCGATCTTGTCTTTGGGGACAGCGAAGGCGATGTTGGCGGCCACGGTGTCGTCGGTCAGGTAGATGTCCTGGGGGACGTAGCCCAGGTTCCGTTGCCAGCGGGGGAGGAGCTCGTCGGTGATCTCCTGGTCGTCGACGTACAGGGCGCCTTCCTGGGGGCGGAGGAGGCCGAGGATGAGGTCGGCGACGGTGGTCTTGCCAGCGCCGGTGCGGCCCACCAGGGCGATGGAGCTTCCCATGGGGACGGAGAGAGCGATGTCCTCGACGGCCGGGGCTTGGGCTTCCGGGTAGTGGAAGGTGACGTTGCGGAGCTCGAGGGCCTGTTCCATGCGCAGGGGTTCCAGGGCTGAGCTGCGGGGCACCGACTCCGTCGCACCGTGGAGATCATCGAACAGGGTGTCCAGCACGGCTTGGTTGAAGCGCACCTGGGACATCCCGGCGAACACACGCTGCAGGGCGGGCATCAGGCGGTAGCCTGCGAAGGCGTACAGGCCCATCAGCGGGAGCACCTGGCCGAGGTGCTGCCGGGTGGCGAGGAGATAAAGAACGATGACCAAGATTCCGCCGAAGGCTACGGTCTCCAAGGCGTAGCGGGGAATGTGGCTGATGACCTGGCGGCTGGCCATGGTCGAGGAGAAGCGGTACGAAGCAGGGGAGAAGACATCAAGGATCTCCCGCTCCCGGCCGA
>PUMK01000303.1 GCA_003551325.1 Candidatus Acetothermia bacterium
CAGGGCGTTGCCCACCGCGATACCCGGAGCTTCGATCCCTCCGCCGGTCATGGTGACGACCAGTTCCGGAAGGGATGTGACAAGGCCCACCAGGATGAACCCTATCCATCCGCGGGACAGACCTGTTGCCTCGGCGATCGTCTCCGCGGCCCGGACAAGCCGTCGCCCTGACCACAGGATGACTCCGGCGGAAAGGACGAGCGCGACCCAGGCCCAAACCATCAGTTTCCTTGTTCATCCATCAGCGCCAATCTGTCGGCGTGTCGTCCCCTGGCGAACTCCGTGTGCAGAAACGCGTGCACAATGTCCTCCGCCAACCCTGTGCCCACCACGCGGGCGCCCAGACAGAGGACGTTCGCGTTGTTATGGGCTCGTGCCATCCTCGCCATGTATGCTTCTGTGCATGTGGCGGCACGGATCCCTCGCACCCGGGAGGCGGCCATGGCCATGCCGATCCCCGTTCCGCAGATCAGGATACCCAACTGCGCCTCTCCGGCCGCCACCTTCTTGGCCACGGCGAACGCCATTCGTGGGTAGTCCACAGGGGTGTCAGCATCAGTAGCCAGATCCACGAACGATTGCTCGGCAAGCACGTTCTCCGTGAGCACCTTCTTGAGGGCAACACCCGCATGGTCACAGCCAATCGCAATGAGCATGATTCGATCCCCCCGGTCTACCGGTCTACAGCTTGCGTATCAAGGAACGCAGGATATCCCAGTACATGGAGAGGCGATCCAACAAGCCAGCGCATAGTCCCCGCTTCTCCTCTTTACGTACATGGCTGACGCCATCCATGTTCACCTTCACTTGACGCCAGCCTTCCTTCAAGGCCAGTTTGGTCAGCGCCACTTCGATGCCGAAATCCATGTCGCCCACCGTTCTCCGTGCTCTGTCCCAGACTCTGCGCGACAGAACGCGTTGTCCGGAGAGGAAAGGCACCATAAGCTGGGAGAAGTCCGTTCCCTTTCGTCCATCCCGGAACACCCCGATGACAATATCGCCGTCTCCCTCCGCATACGCTTTAAGGAGTGCCTCAACATGTTCCACCTCGAGGCCCGTGAGGTCGGCGTCCAGGAACAACAGCACATCCTGTGATGCCTTCCCCACACCCGCGTCAAGCGCCGCGGCCTTGCCGCGGTTTTCTTTCAGCTGGACGACAGTGACGCCATGTGCCTCCGCCTCGCGTGCCGTCTCGTCAGCTGAGCCGTCATCCACCACGATGATTTCCGACACGGATGGGGCGGCACGCAGTGTTCGGAGTACTGCACCGATGCGGCCAGCTTCGTTGAACGCCGGAACAACGGCTGAGACTTTCATAGGTAAGGATCGCCGATCAGGGCGCAAGAGCAGTATACAGGCCCTGCCTTCGGTGGTCAACTACGCGTCGGCGCTTCTTGGCACGCTTGGGTGTCGACCGCCAGCAGAGGGGGTGATCCCGGATGGGCACCCAACCGTCGCGGGCCGGCGGCGGACCAAACGCAACGGGCCTACCCTTACCTCATCCGTCGTTGCCGCGGGCAAGATCGGGGTCAATCTCGAGCGTGTCCCTCAGGGCAGCGAGGAGCTCATCGGTATCGGAGGCGACCTGGGGAGGGACGGGAAGTGCTTGGAGGAACGTCCTGCCGTACCTCTCGGTGACCGCCCGGGGATCGGCGAGCACGAGGAGTCCGCGATCGTCCACGGAACGGACGAGGCGTCCCGCTCCCTGCCGAAGACGCAAGACGGCCCGGGGCAAGAACAACAGGCGGAAGGGATCGTGTCCCTCCTCCCGCATGCGTTGGGCTTCGGCTTGTACGAGTGGGTCGGAGGGCACGGGAAACGGCAGTCGGGCGATCACCACCACTTCCACCTGATCTCCAGGCAAGTCAACGCCTTCCCAAAGCGTGTCCAGTCCCATGAGCAGCACCGGTGGACGCTCGGTTCGGAATCGGCGCACGAGGCGGTTGCGCTCTCCATCTCTCCCCTGGACCAGTGTGTGAACACCCTCCAGGTAGGGTAGCGTTGCCTGCAGCATGCGTCGCGAGGTAAACAGAGCCAGCGTTCGGCGGCCTCCCTCTAGCGTGAGCCTGTGCAGCGTGGCGGCCAGTGCTTGAGGGTAGGAAGGCTCCGTGGGTCGGGGGAGGAAGCCTGCGACAAAGGCCTTAACGTTTTCGTAGGGGAACGGTGAGGGCCATTGATACCACCCCACCTCCTCGGGTACGAGCCCAAGCTCCAAGGCAAGCGGGGCAACACCTGTGCCGCCGTCCAGCGTGGCTGAGGTCAGCACTGCGCCGCTCAGCCTCGACCAGAGTCCTGTGCGAAGGGGGTTTCCGAGCTCCACAGGGGAAGCATTGAGGCTGGGCATCGTGCCTTCCCGGGCGTGCCAAAAGACCTGGTTCTGCCCTACGGGCGTGAGCACGGTCGACCAGGCCTGCTCCAGGAAGCGGGCTTGGGTTCCCAGCGTTTGTGCGAGCTCTGCGGTTTCGCCTTCGGTCTTCTCGCCAACGGCCGCGAGTTCTTCGGAGAGTTCAGCAAGCGCTTGCCGAAGTCGCTGTGCAGGCTCACATGCCGCAGCGACGAGCTGCGACCCGTACCTCGCTGCCTCTTCAGGGATCAGCGGGGTCAGCGTGTTCCACACAAGGCGATGCGCAGTACGGATCTCCTCCCAGAGACGAACAGCGGGATCGGTGTCCACTTCCTTGGCCCATGAGGCAAGGAGGCCACGTCCTCCTCGTCGTAGCTCGCCAAGCAATGAGGAAACGGTGGCAGGGGTGAGCCTTATCGTGAGTGCATCACGGACTGCCGCGGGCAGTGCGTGCGCTTCGTCGATCACCGCGCTGTGCACATTGCCCAGGATCGCGCCCCCTGTAGCGAGGTCGGCCGCCAAGAGGGCGTGGTTCACCACCACCAGGCGTGCTTCGCGTGCGCGTTCCCGCGCTTTGCGGGAGGGACAATGTGCACGGAGGGGACAGGCCCGGCCCGTGCACCGTTGTGGCACGTCACGGATGGCGGACAGCAGCCGACGCCCATCGGGGATCGCCCATAGGGCAGCGAGTTCGTCGAGATCGCCGGTCTGTGTGCGCTCTGCCCATACCAGAACTGTGTTGAGGAGGTCTGACTTCCAGAGCCTTCCCCGGGCATGTTCGAGCTGTCGCGGGCAGACGTAGTTCTCCCTTCCCTTGAGAAGTGCCGAGGGAACGCTGACAGCGAGGGATTTGAGTGCCTGGGGAAGGTCCTTGTGCCAGAGTTGCTCCTGTAGTGCACGGGTACGTGTGGCCACGATGGCTCGGGCGCGCCCGCCTGCCAGTTGAAGAAGGAGGGGGACCAGATAGCCGAAGGTTTTCCCAGTTCCCGGTCCGGCTTCCAGAAAGGTCACACCCCCCTCGGACAGGGTCGACGCGATCGTCTGTGCGTAGAGCCGTTGTCCCGCGCGATCCTGCCAACCGGGCCGACCGCTGAGTCTGCGGAACGCCTCGTCGAGGTCGTGTGCGGGGGGGAGGTGTTCTCTCGGTACATCGCTCGTGCGGGCAGTTCTGGGCACCATCAGGGGGTGTAGGATTGCCGGGAGCAACGTTGCCAGCGCTTGGCGTGCACCCTCGGGGAACCGCCCGGCCTCCTCAATCCCGCGGAGAAGCAGCCTTCCAGCTGCGACAGCGTCGGGCAACGCACGGTGCGCTGGCCCGCAATCGAGGTCAAGCCTCCGCCGGACGGCTGACAAGGCGTGACTCGACTCCTGCGGCCATACGGCTCGGGACACGGAGAGCGTATCCACCCAGGAAGACGGCATCGGTGCATTGAGCGTGCGTGCTGCCTTCTCCAGGAACGCCCGATCGAACGGCACATTGTGGGCAACCACGACGTGGTCGGACACCGTGCGCAATACCTCGTTGAGCACCAACGCAGGTGCGGGTGCCGTTGCGAGTTCCTGTTCGGTGATGCCCGTTAGCTTGAGGATCTCCTCCGGCGGGGATGCCGATGGGCGCACGAGGCTCGCGTAGGTACCGCACAGCTTCCCCTCCTGGAAGTGTGCCCAGGCCACTTCGATGATCTCGTCCCGGGAAGGGTCGAGTCCGGTGGTCTCAAGATCCAGTGCGTAGAACTCCACGATGGCTCAGTTGACTGAGAAGGTCGATGCGGCGTACGACGCCAAGGAGGTGTCCCTCCGTATCGACAACCGGTATCTGCTTCAGACCTCGTCGTATGAACAGCTCCGCTACCTGCAGATCCTCATGGGACGGATGGGCGACAACAGGGTCGTGGACCATCAACGTTGAGACAGGGTGGTCCGCCAGTTGTTCCAGGGCCTTGCTCAACTGGTTGATGTTCGGTAGCACGCTTGCCGAATGGAGCATGTCGAAGTAGCTGGGCAAGGCGGCTCGGAGGATGTCGCGCTCCGAGATCACCCCGGCCAACCGTCCCTCCTCGTCCAGCACGGGTAGACTTGACAGGCCGGATTGCCCCATGAGGTAGATGACCTCCTCGATGGGTGTCTCGGTGTCCGCCGAGGTAAGGTCGTTGCGCATAAACTCATATGTCTTCATCTCGGATCCTTCTGGCGCACCTCGATGCGTTCCATCTCAACATCGATGGCACGTCTTGAACGGCACAGTTTCTCCTCGACTTCGGAGGAGGCCAAGGCCGCTGCCATGCCGAACTTTAGCGCGGTCTCAAGATCAGCGTTGGCGGACAGCTGGTACAGAAGCCCACCCACCAACGCATCGTCAGCGCCGACGAGGTTGCGCAGCGCGCTCAAGGAGACGCGCGCGTTCAGTTCCCATATTGCATCGTTTGTCACAAGCACGTCGCCGGTGATGTGGTGCGAGACCATGAACAGCTCGACACCTTTGCTGAGGGCCTCGCGCCCAGCGGCGATGATCTGTTCCTCAGTGCTCACAGGCGTCTCGCCGATCAACAGCTGTTCACGGATGTCGGGTTTGGCCATGTACGGGCCTGCGGTCAGCCCGCGCTGTAAGGGTTCCCCCCCTGTATGGAGCACGGACTTAACGCCGTGCTGCGTCGCCAAAGATATGAGCTGCGCGTAGAAGTCCTTAGGCATCCCTGGAGGCAGTCGCCCGGCCAACACCACGTATTCCGCATGGCGCAGTGCTTGGCGGTACTTGTTGAGGAAGGTAGCGATGGCTCTCGAGGGAATCTTGGGTCCCTCCTCGTGAACCTTCAATGAAGCGGCCTGCCGGTCGGGGAGCACGATCGCGGCGTTGGTCCGCGTCTCCCCTTCGATCCACACGAAGTTCGCGGTGATCCCCTCAGCGAGCACCTCGCGAAGGACAATCTGTCCTGTGTGCCCAGCAAGGAACCCCATGGCCATTGAACCCATGCCCAGGCGGGAGAGAAGCAGCGACACGTTGATCCCCTTGCCCCCCGGCTCGGACAATGATCGATGCGCGCGGACGATGCGGTCTTCCTCCCCAGCGGACAAAGGCAGGTGCGTTGTGTCCACCCAGTAGGTTTTGTCGAGCGCTGGGTTGAGCGTAACCGTTACGATCATCCGACGGCCTCCTCAACGAAACCTCGCATACCTCCACTGCGTGCTTCCGTGACATGTACAGCGACGAACGCACCCATCATAGCCGGCTTCCCGGGGAACAGCACGGTGCGGAAGTCCCGCGTCTTCCCATAGTAGAGGTCCTTGCTCGGGAGATACCCCTCAACGAGCACCTCCTGGGACTGGCCCACGTATCGTTCATGGCAGGCAAGTCCAGTGCGCCGAGCAAGGCAGAGGACATCCTCAAGACGTTGCCGTTTGACCGACCTGGGGACATCGTCGTGTTGCTGTGCAGCCCTCGTGTGAGGACGTGGTGAGTAAACCGCTGCATATACGGTGCCAAACTTCCCTTCCTCCAAGAGTTCCATCGTCTCCTCGAAATCGGCCTCCGTCTCTCCGGGGAAGCCCACGATCACGTCAGTGGTCAGGTTGATCCCGGGGATGTGCCGGCGTGCCATCCTCAAGGTCTCGTCCAATTGCGCGCGCGTATGACCGCGTCCCATCGCGCGCAGCACAGCATCGCTTCCCGATTGGACGGCGAGGTGCAGGTGTTCACAGATGGCCGATTCGTCGGCCATAACCTCCAGTACAGCGCTGGAGATATAGGCGGGATGAGAACTCGTGAACCGCACACGGGGGATGCCAACCTCGGCGGCACACCTTAGGAGCTCGGGGAACAGGGAAGCCCCCGAGCGATCAACGCCGTAGGCGTCAACGTTCTGCCCAAGGAGTGTGACCTCCTTGTAACCCTCCGCGGCCAGCGCAAGGAGTTCCTCGTTGATGTCCAGAAGAGGTCGGGAGCGAAGAGGACCGCGTACGAAGGGCACAACGCAGTATGCGCAAGCATGCGAGCACCCGTCGGATACGGCGACATACGCCTGAGTGGGGCTGCGGCGCCGCATGGGCAGGGGCTCACCGTCCCTCCCGGGCTTGGGAAGGGACACGGGACGCTCGCCGGCCAGGGCCCGGTTGATGAGCGAGGGCAGTTCTGCAAGGTTTCCCGTCCCGAACACGAAGTCCGCACCCGGGCACACCCTGAACACCTCGGTTCCGCGCCCCTGCGCCATGCACCCTCCCACACCAAGGAGTGGTCGTCCGTGGCGTCGGACGCCGGCCAGTTGGGCCAAGCGCCCTGCCACCTTCTCCTCGGCCTTGCCGCGGACCATGCACGTGTTGAACACCACAACATCCGCATCCTCGGGTTGATCCACGAAGCTGTAGCCCTCCCGGGCCAGCACGCCCTCGATCTCCTCAGAGCGGTGCTGGTTCAGCTGACATCCCCAGGTGAGCACACTGACTTTCATGGTGTCGGATCAGCATACCCGAGCATCACGACTGTCCTCAACCGGGACTTGACAAGCGTCACGTGACGCGTTATGGTTGTGGGTGATCAAAACCTTCGCGGACCGGCACACAGAGGAGCTGTTCCGCACGGGTAGGTACAAGAGGTTGCCGTCGGCCATCGTGCGGCGAGCGAGGAGAAAGCTCGAGTACATCGATCTGGCAACACAGCTGGATGACCTTCGCATCCCTCCGGGGAATCGTCTCCACAAGCTCCGGGGTGACCGGGGAGGTCAGCACGCGATTGCCATCAACGACCAATGGCGCATTTGCTTCCGGTTTGCTGAGGGCGATGCGTACGATGTTGAGATTACGGACTATCACTGAGGAGGGTGACCCATGAGCATTCCCAACGTGAGGAAGAAAGAGGTTCGGCCCATCCACCCAGGTGAGATGCTTCGGGAGGATTTCCTTCCTGACTATGGCCTGACAGCTTCGGGACTCGCAGCGGCGCTCGGCGTTTCACGCCAGACCGTAAACGAGCTGCTTCGCGAACGGAGATCAGTGAGCCCGCACATGGCGCTCCGCCTGTCACGTCTGTTTGGCAACTCGCCCGAGTTCTGGCTCAACGCGCAGCAAGCCGTGGATCTGTGGGATGCGAGCCAGGAGATCGGGACCGAGGTGGAGACAATCGAGCCTTTGTCCATCGCTTAGCAAACAGCCTCACCTGCCCGCCTGAGCTCTTGGTTCGCCTCCAGTTTCCCCGTGCGCTCAAGCCGGATGTCAAGGTGCTCGCGGGTTGGTCCGAGAGCACCATGTTCTACACGTTCCAGGCCTTGAAGCAGCTTCTCTCCGAACTCCTCATCCATCACTGACTCCCTCGGGTTCCGCTCCACACGTGTCCGCCCGATGGTTCGTATCAGAGTGTTCACGCCTTCGGAGAACCCCGCTACCCAGCGCTTGAACGCACACGCCCGCTTGGATCAGCTTAGCGAAGCACGGCACACTTAGCGTTGCCGAACGGGAGGCGGCGCTCCGGGACCTTGGAGGGCGGGATGATCAGCTGTCAGAGAGTGGCGAAGACGTACATCGTGCGCGAGCGAGCGGGGCTCTTTCGCCGTGGGGCGCGCAGGCAGATCGACGCCCTGCACGGGATCGACCTTACGATCGCG
>PUMK01000268.1 GCA_003551325.1 Candidatus Acetothermia bacterium
CGGGCCGTTTCCAGGCCCAGCCAACCACCACCGATGACCACTGCTGTCGGGCACCGAACGCTTGCCGCAACGATCTTCTCCACATCGGCGGCCGACCGTATCGTGAACACATCCGCGCGGTCGACACCCGGAATAGGGGGGCAGAAGGCCCGCGCGCCCGACGCGAGCAAAAGCCGGTCGAAGCCGATCGTCTCACCAGGCGACAGCTGAACGCGCCGCCCTGCGAGATCCAAGTGCACAACTTCCACCGATGTTCGGTAGTCCACGCCCTGCTCAAGGTACCAATCACGGCTGTAGGGCGTGATGTCGCGGAGGGTCTTTGTTCCTGCAAGAACCTCGATCAGCCCGGGTCGACGGTAATACAGATGGCGCTCTGCCTCAACGATTGTGATTGAAGCGGTGGGGGCGAGCGCCCGCAGCCTCTGAGCCGCGGTGACGCCGGCCACCCCACCACCCACAATCACCGTGCGCATCGTTCAGCCGAGCTCCTCGAACATGTCCTTGGGAGCCCCGCACTCAGGACAAACCCAGCTGTCCGGAAGATCCTCAAACGCAGTGCCCGGCTGAATACCCTGACTCGGGTCCCCTACCTGCGGATCGTACACCCATCCACACACCGTGCATTCCCACTTCGACATGCCATCACCCTCTTCGCAATTGGTTCCGCCATTATAGGGTGCGAGCGGTGCACGGGCGTCCCCCTGTCCGCTGCCATCCTCATGGTGAGGCGCGTCCATGAGCGAGGCCTGCGGACAACGTACAATACGCCACCTAAGGGGGAAGTATGTGCGGAATCTTCGGTATGATCACAAAGGACGACCGCCCACTCGGCGAAGTGCTCCTCGAAGCGGGGCGTCGGCTTGCCTATCGCGGTTACGACTCGATCGGTTGCGCAACATTGGACGGAGAAGGTAAGACTGACCTGCGCAAGGACGTCGGGCGCATTGATGACGTCAATGCACGGCTTCATTTCCCCGAGATGAAGGGCAGGCGCGGCATGGTCCAGCTTCGCTGGGCGACCTTTGGCGCCCCATCCCCGGTCAATGCCCAACCCCATTACGACTCCGATGGCGATCTCGTCGGAGCGCACAACGGCAACATCGTCAACCAGGTTGCGCTTCGTGAGGCGTTCCTGTCCGAGGGCATGACGGTGCGGGGGACCAACGACGGCGAGAGTTGCGTGCATGCTGTGGAACGCTACGTGGACCGGGGCTATGCAATGCCTGAGGCCGTCCGGCTGGCCACGCGAGACCTCCAGGGAGACTACGCATTCGTGATCGCGCACGTCAACGATGATGTCTTGTATGCCGTCAAGCAAGGCTCAGGGCTTGTGGCGGCCATCACGGAGGACGCGGCTTTCGTAGCCTCGGATCTTCCGAGCATCCTTCCTTTGTCGCGGAACATGCTCCGTCTTGAGGACGGGGAGATGGTGGTGCTACGGCCTGGGCATGCCGAGGTGTTCAAGCTCTCCGACGGCAGCCGGGTGGACCGTCAGCCCCAAGAGGTTGACATCAGCGTGAAAGCGGCAGAGAAAGGCGGTTATCCGCACTTCATGCTGAAGGAAATCAACGAGCAGCCGCAGGTCGCGGCGGAACTCCTGCATTGGCTCGATGCCTCGCCTGACGTCCAGCCGTTCATCGATGAGATGGCCGCCGCGCGAAGACTGTACTTGGTTGGCTGCGGAACAAGCTACCATGCTTGTCTGCTCGGGGCTGCCCAGCTCAACCGTCTGGCGGGGATCCCCGCAGTGGCCGACCTTGCACCACACTTTCGCGAGACATTGGCCCGCACTCTGGGCCCCGAGGACGTTGTCATCTGGGTGAGCCAAAGCGGCGAGACCAAAGACGTGCTCAGTGCCCTGAAGGCCGCACGTCCGTCAGGAGTGCGGAACCTCGCCGTGTTCAACGTGCTCGGCTCTTCGCTGATGCACGCTGCCGACCGCTACCTCCCCTTGGCCTGCGGCTACGAGGTCAGCGTCCCGGCAACCAAGACGTACTTGAACCAAGCCTTGCTCTTCTCCTACATCGCCGATCGCCTCAGCGCAACGCCTGGAACGACACCGTGGAACAGGTTCCCCCTGCTCGTCGAGAACACGATCACCCGCTGCGATGCACGGGTCCGCGAGCTTGCTGACGAACTCGTTGCCATCGAGGACCTCTACTGTCTAGGCTATGGCGTGACGTACGGTGTTGCGCTCGAAGGGGCGCTGAAACTCAAGGAGGTCACCTACGCACATTGTGAGGGAATGCTCAGTTCCGAGTTCAAGCACGGTCCCCTGTCCGCTGTCACCAATGGTTATCCTGTTCTGTTCGTAACGACACCCGAGGACACGCGGATGATCGTGAGCCACGTCAGCGAGGTGTCCTGCCGGGGAGGTCGCACGATCGCTTTCGGACCCGCAGATCCCTTGTTGCAGATCAACGTGGACAGCCTCATCGAGGTGCAGGATGCAGGACCCGCAATGACGCCTCTTCTTACCGTGCTCCCTCTGCAGCTGCTCAGCTATCACCTGAGCGTGACCCGCGGGATCGATCCCGATTTTCCCCGCAACCTGAGTAAAACACTGACAGTCGACTGAGCGCACGGTATCCGGATAATGCTAGTCCCAGCGGGAGCGCATGCGCGATGCGATGTCCATGCGCTCTTCTTCCTCGAGGCCCCAGTCCAATCCCTCTTCGGCAATGCCATGGGTCTCCTGATCCATGGTCTCCACCACGGCGTCGCTCAGGAACCGCGATCGCTGCGCGTAACCGTGGCGGTGGGAGGGCCCTAACCGCCGGTAGTAGTAGCGCAGCGGCCATAGCACGTACAGGTGGTCCCGGGCTCGGGTCAACGCCACGTACGCCACGCGCAGCTCTTCCTCGATCTCCTCGGACGATCCACAGGCCATGTCCGACGGCAGGAATCCGTCAGAGGAATGGATGAGGTAGACCACATCCCACTCTCCGCCCTTGGCCGAGTGAATGGTAGACAGGACGAGCCAATCGTCGTCCAGATGGGGTGGCCCGGCAAGATCGCTTGTGGAGTTCGGTGGGTCCAGTTGTAGTTCCACCAGGAAGTGCTGTCGCGTGCTGTAGCTTACAGCGATCTGCTCCAAGCTGGCCAGATCTCGCGCCCTCGCTTCCGGGTTCTCGTACAGGCCTGCAAGGAGCGGTTCGTAGAAAGCACGAACCCGCGACAGCTGGACAGCGGGAAGGTCATCGCTTGACAGGAGGTCATGCATCAGCGTACCCAACCCTTGAAGGGTTTCGCGCGCTGCAACGGGCCCTTTGAACGCTGCGATCGTCCGAGCATCATAGCCGGCCTCAGCAACATGGTTCAGCGCTGCAGCGGCCGTAGCGTCACCGATACCACGCATGAGCTTGAGAACGCGAAACCATGCCAGTTCGTCGCGCGGGTTCTCGGCGATCCGCAACAGAGCGAGCACGTCCTTGACGTGTGCAGCTTCAAGGAACTTCAACCCACCGTATTTCTGATAGGGTATTCCCCTTCGCTTCAGCTCCACTTCCAGAGAGGCCGACAGATGCGACGCGCGGAACAACACCGCCTGGTTCCGTAGCAGCACGCCTTGCTCGAAATGTGCTAGAACGGTACTCACCACGTAGTCGTCCTGTGCCGGCTCATCGGCGCAGGTCACCAACCGCGGTCGGGGTCCTTCCCCCCGAACGCTGTGCAGGTCCTTCGTGTAGCGCTCACACGCCTGAGCGATCAACCGGTTTGTGGTCTCCAGGATCGGCATCCGGGACCGGTAGTTTTCCTCCAAGGTCACCACCGTCGTGCCGGGGAAGTGCTTGGGGAAGTCGAGCATGTTGCGGATTTCGGCAGCACGAAAGCTGTAGATGCTCTGCGCGTCGTCCCCCACCACCATCAGGTTGGGCATAGCGCGCCGCATACCTTGCAGGATCCTCGCCTGAACCACGTTGGTATCCTGATACTCGTCGACCAGAATGTGATCGAACCGCTGTGCCAGCTTGGGCCCCACACGAGGGTGGTTCGCCAACGCGGCCCAGTACACGAGCAGGTCGTCGAAATCCATGACGTGCCGCTGTTGCTTGCGCGCCTCATAGCGTCGGAAGAGCTCCTTCAACGCCTCCGTCCAGTCGACACACCATGGGAAGTGTTGCGGCAACACTTCGGCAAGGTTTTCCTCCGCGTTCACACAGCGAGAGTAGATGTTGAGGCATGTGCGCTTTCGCGGGAAGCGCCGTTCTCCCCCCGCGAGTCCCAATTCCGCACGGGCCAGTCCCATCAGATCGGCGGCGTCCCCTTCGTCCAGCACGGTGAACTCGGGAGCCAGACCCACGACCTTGGCGTGGATCCTGAGCAGACGATGCGCCACAGAGTGAAACGTCCCCCCCCACACCCGATGCGGTTGGGAGCCGCTGCGGGCAGCAATCGCCGCTGCTCGCGACAGCATGTCCTGGGCTGCCCGCCGCGTGAACGTGAGCAGCAAGATCCTGTCCGGTTCCACACCCGTCGCTACGAGATAGGCCACCCGGTAAGCCAGCGTGCGGGTCTTCCCCGTTCCCGCGCCCGCCACCACGAGCAACGGCCCTTCCTCGTGTGTGACCGCATCGCGCTGCGCCCGGTTCAACTCGGACAACCATGGAACATCGTGCATGTCGACGTTCAACGCTCACCTTCCGGGAGGATTGTCCACTGCTTCCTCCCGCCTGCGCAACGTCGACGCTCTAGCCTCTGCTGTGTGTCGAGACAGGGCGAGAACCCGGCTTCGTCAGAGCAATCCCCTGCACACACAGAGGACAGTGCTCGGGGGCATACGCGGGGATGTCGAGCCGCATCAACGCATGAACACTGAGATCCTCCACTCGGTGCTCCGCTGACCGGTCGACAAGCGCCATGAGCGCCACGGGCAATGCCCCTTGAGCGCGGATGAGCTCGAGCACTTCGCGCGTGGTTTTCCCCGTTGTGATCACGTCTTCGACCACAAGCACCCGGTCACCGGGACTCAGGGTGAACCCCCGGCGCAGGGAGAGGATACCCGTATCATCCCGTTCTGGGAAGAGAAACGGAAGCCCCAGAGCTCGCGCCACTTCATAGCCAATCAGGATCCCCCCCATGGGGGGAGCCATCACCCGATCGGCCCCCACGTCAGGGGCCTGGACAGCAAGGGCCTTACCCAGTCGTTCGGCATCCTCCGGTTGCTCGAGCACTTTAGCACACTGCACGTATGTGGGTGAGTGGCGGCCCGAGGACAGCCGGAAATGGCCTTCTTGCAACGCCCCCCGACGGACGAATAACGCATTCCACGAAGTGTTCATCCTGACTCCTTGACGACTCGTATCCGCTCAGCGAAATCCTGTGCTGCCTTCCCAGGCTCGGGAGCTCCCGCCACCGCCCGGGAGACGTTGATCAGCATCCGTTGGTGCGGAGCAACCTTCAGCATCTCGCGCAGATCCCCGCCCTGCGCCCCAACACCTGGCACCAACCACATCAGTTGCCCGGCCGCTCGGTACACCTGAGCAGCTGCCTTCAACCGGGTCGCGCCGACGACCAGGCCAACAAGCCCCCGGAAGTCGCGTTCTACCTCCGCGGCCAGTCCGGCAACCCTTAGGTAGTTGGGGGGAGACCCATGATCGACCATGTAGTGTGAGGCCGGATTGCTTGGTAGTGTCAACACAAACGTATACAGTCCCCGCTCGACGAAGGGGATAACTGCATCGGCACCCATATACACCGTGCAAGTCAACGCATCCACCCCCACAGATTGCGCCGCGAAGGCATACGCCTGGGCTGTGGAGGCGATGTCGCCCCACTTGGCATCCAGGATCACCGGCGCCTCGGTATGCTGATGGATGTACGCGGTAAGTCGCTCAAGCACCTTCAATCCCGGGGGGCCCCATGTGAGGAAGAAGCCCAAATTGGCCTTGTACGCAGCCGCAGAGGCCTCGGTGCTCTCCACCAGCTGTTCGCAGTAACGCAGCAACCCCCGTGCTGTAGGACCATAGTTCTGTGGGATCTGGTTTGGACGAGGATCCAGCCCAACGCAGAGCCAGCTGCCGCTTCGTTCTGCCGCTCTTTCAAGTCTGCTCAGAAACATGTAGCCCCCCTCGATGGGCACAGCCCACCAACGCCTCGTAGCGCTCAAACCCTCGTTGTGTCATCCATGTCTCTAAGGACTCCACAAGTCGCCACGGCAGGACGGGGTCGACCATCACGCCAAGACCAACACCCACGAGGTCCGCACCGGCCATGACCATCTCCAGGAGCCCTCCAAGATCCATCACCCCACCCGTTCCAACAATCGGCACCCCAGGAAACGCCTGTCGGGCTTGGAACACTTTTGCCAGGGCAATCGGCAGAATCGCCGCCCCTGACAACCCTCCCCAGGTCCGCACGAGGGTGGGAAGCCCCGTATCCCACTGGATGCGCAGCGCACGTACCGTGTTCACAAGCGTCAATCCAGCCGCCCCAGCTTCCAACGCCGCGGCAGCTACAGGGACGATGTCCGGAACATCCGGAGACAGCTTTGCCAGAAGCGGCGTCTTCGTCGCAGCAGCCGCTGCCCGCACCATGTCCGCCGTGGTGCCCGCCTCCCACGCTGGGGGGCGTCCCTCTACGTTCGGGCAGGACAGGTTCAACTCCAGGATGTCCGTCCCTGGGGCAGCCCCAAGGGTATCCGCCATCGCCTCGGCCTGCTCGGGATGCGGTGCAGCAAAGCTGATCAGTCTCACTGTGGGAAGCTCCGCCACGCTCGGCAGGACACCCGCAACAAAGGCCTCCATACCCGGGTTAACGAGGCCAATGGAATTCAGTGCTCCCCCGGGAGCATCAACAAGCCGTGGGGGAGGGTTCCCTTCGCGCGGCGTGGGGGTCACCGTCTTCGTCGTCAGGCCTCCCATCGGCCGCCAGCGGAACAGCGAGGCAAGCTCAAGACCGAACCCTGCAGGACCCGAAGCCAACACCACAGGGTTGGCGAACGTTTGGCCGAGGCGCTTGAGCTCAAGGGTCACCACGGCAGCGCCTCCAGGGGCACTAACGGCCCATCCTTGCACAGGCGCAGCGTTCCCTTGCGCGTGATCACGACGCACCCTTGGCAGGTTCCGTGTCCGCAGCCCATGCGCTCCTCCAACGCCATGTAAACTGCATCGCGCGACGGAAGCTCTCGCGCGAGCTGCAGCAGCATTTCCCTTGGACCACATGCGATCACGCCATTGTCGGGCTTCCACAAGGCCTGCGCTCGGGCACTGGCAGTGCCTTGTCCGAGTTCCTCAACAACGAACGTCGTGTCCGGAAGAACCTCAGCCGCATCGCGTGTGCGAAGCCCGAAGGCGGTCGCATCCACGAGTTCCGGGTGACGACGCCAGAAGAAGTGGAGCGGCGCGATACCACTTCCCCCACCGACAAGGAGATAGCGACGTGTCGGATCAACTGCACGCCTGTAGGGAACGCCATACGGGCCGCGAAGCTCAAACGAGGTACCTGGAACTGCTCCTGCCAACCTCGCCCGCAGCAGGCCCTCGTCCTTCACGAAGAACTGCACCCGCTTCCCTTCAACCCGCAGGACCGACAGCGCCCGAGGCAGCACGGGACCGCCCTCCATCCGAACCATCATGAACTGACCAGGCTCGGCCGGAATCACGCGCTCGGCCTCAAGCTCGACAACGCTGTACCCTCCCCGGTTTCGTCTTGCAACGACGCAAGCGGATTGCCAACATAAAAAAAGCGACCCCGTTGGGGTCGCAGCTTGCTCTGCCATCCTTTGGTCTACCACGCCCGATGAACCTCCTCTATCGCTCACCGGAGACGCATTATACTGCACGCCTGCACGCACGCCAAGCGCTAACGCAGACAAGGTTGCTGGCCATCAGCGCACGGTCGGCTCCACAGCGGAGCGTCCTTCAGGAAATACC
>PUMK01000123.1 GCA_003551325.1 Candidatus Acetothermia bacterium
AAGGACTTTGCTGAAGATGAAACCCAGCGGAAACCCCGTCTCCTCGGCTACGCGAACCCACCACAGGAGGGCCTCCGGCAGGACCACCGGACCGCCATCGGCCTCCACCTCGTGCAACTGTCCCTCGTAGTCCGATGTGTCCGCAAGCTCGACAACGACACCCCACACCCAACGCGCCCCTAGGGGGACCCTCACCCTGTGACCCACCCCCACAGCCAGTCCCGACGGCACAGCATAGTCGAGCGGCTCGCTTCGGGGAATCGGCAGCGCAACCCGGGCGATCACTGTCCCCAGCCTAGGAGCAACAGAATCGTACCGATCACGCAACCAAGAAAGGCCAGCGGCATCCCAAACCACAACCAACGGCGCGTGGAGATGGGCTTCCCGTTACGCTCCGCAACGCTGAGGACGGCCACGTTGGCCGCGGTCCCCAGCGGCGTTCCGTTTGACCCAAACCCAATTCCTAAGACCAGAGCCCACCACAACGGTGCCGTTGCGACCCCTAGAGCACCCAGGCTGCGCACGACGGGAATGAGCACCATCGTCGCGGGGATCGCACTGATGCACCAGCACAGAATGCATCCCAACCACAGCAACACTACAGCCAACACCACCGGCGTCTCAGCCAGCACTGCCATCCCCTGACCGATCACCATTAGAGCACCGCTGCGCTCCAAACCTCCCACCACGATGAACAACCCGACAAGGAACAAGAGCATGTCCCACTCCACCCCCTGAAGCAGTTCGTCAACGCTGGGACGCAGAACCAGTACCGATAGCGCTGCACCGATCAGCGCGACCAAGCCGGGGCTGATCCCCAAGAGGTGGTGACTGACGAACAATCCAACAACTGCCAACAACACCGCCATCAGCCTTCCCATACCGCGGTGATCGGAGAGCGCTGCACGCGGCTCCATCGCGTGCAGCGCCTCGACGTTCTCGGGCCGCACGGAGAGCTCACGCCGGAACCTCACAAGGAGAAGAGGAACGCTCAGCACCAGCACGAACAACGACACCGGTGCAGCCACGAACAGGAAGTCGTTGAATCCGAACCCAGCCGCTGAACCGATGAGCACATTCGGCGGGTCGCCCACCAGCGTGGCAACCCCTCCTGTGTTCGCCAGCATCACGCTGCTCAACAGGAACGGCAGAGCGGGAACTCCCAGCACATCAGCCACGGAGAGCGTGACCGGCGCCATGGTGAGCACTGTGGTCAGGTTATCGAGGAGCATGGACAACACTGCCCCCACCACGCCAAATGCGATGAGGAGAACCCACGGCTTTCCACGCGCAAGTTTCGCGGCAAGCACTGCCACGTATTGGAAGAAGCCGGTGTTCCTGAGTAGTCCGACGATCACCATCATGCCGAAGAGAAGCCATAGTGTGTCCACATCGACATGCCCAAGCGCCTGGTCGGCAGGGAAGAAACCCACCAGCGTGCCCCCAAGCATCATCGCCACCGACCCTACCAACGCCGCCAGCGCACGGTGCACGCGACCGGAAAGCATGAGGGCATACGTTGCGACGAAGACCGTAACCGCTACGAAAAGCGCAATCCAGTCCACATAACCCCCAGACAACCCCTCAGGCCAGAGGCGTGTGTTCTACCTTTAGACAGGATATCAGGAACTTAGCGCCGCCTCCGCACGCCTCAGGAGTTCCGTCTGCTCTTCGTGGGTTAGGCGGGCGGCGGCCTGCTCGTAGGGTAGCCAGGCAATCTCATCGATCTCCCCCGGCAGAGCCTCCCCAGTCTCACGCGTTCGCGCCAAGTACAACACGACGCGCTTGTCCACCATGCGCCCGCCCCTTCGGAAACGGTAGGAGAGCACCTCTCTGAACCCAGGAACTTGTTCCAGATCGGTGATGCCCACCTCTTCCGCGACCTCGCGGCGCGCGGCCGCCTCAGGGGCTTCGCCCAGTTCCAGGCGGCCCTTGGGGAAACCCCACGCCCCCCCACCACGGTGCTTGACCACGAGGTACTCCCGTTGGCCGGCTGTGGATCGATACAAGATGAAGCCCGCCGCCCGCTCGATGCTCATCCCCCGCTAAAGGAGATCCAGCTCACGTCCATGTTCGTCGTAGGCCTTTGGCGAAAGGGCCAGACATTGGAGCTCCCGCCACAACACCCTGAACGACTCAGGGATCCCAGGCTTCGGGAAGTCCTCCCCACGGAGGATCGCCTTGTAGAGCTGTACCCTGCCCTTAGCATCATCGCTCTTTACCGTGAGCATTTCCTGAAGAAGAGACGAGGCTCCGTAGGCTTCGAGAGCCCACACTTCCATCTCTCCCAGCCGCTGTCCTCCGGACTGCGCCTTTCCCCCCAGCGGCTGCTGTGTGATCAACGCATACGGTCCGGTCGCTCGGGCGTGGATCTTGTCCGCGGCGATGTGCTCGAGCTTGAGGAAGTACATCGAACCCACCGTGACCCGTGACTTGAACGGTTCCCCGGTGCGACCATCGCGCAGCCATACCTTCCCATCAAGCTGTGAACCCACATCCAGACCGTGCTCTTTCAGAGCCTCGGAGAGTTCCTCAAGAATCCGCTCCTCGCGAGGTCCGTCGAACACCGGACACGCGGCGGTGTGACCACCCAAGGCGGATGCCCACCCCAAGTTCGCCTCGAAGATCTGGCCTAGGTTCATCCGCGACGGGACGCCCAGCGGGTTGAGCACAACATCAACCGGCGTCCCATCAGGCAACACGGGCATGTCCTCCACCGGCAACACCTTCGAGATCACACCCTTGTTTCCATGGCGCCCAGCCAGCTTGTCACCGACCGCGATCTGTCGCCGCTGTGCTACGTAGACTTTGACGAGCTCGTTGATCCCCGCATCGAGTTCATCGCCCGCTGCCCGGGAGAAGCGCTTCACCCTGATCACGGTGGCCGTCCCGGTGATGGGTGGCATCTTGTATGATGTGTTCCGATAGTTACGCATCCGCTCCCCGAAGATCGAGCGGAAAATCTTCTCCTCTGGAGTTGGCTCTGCCTCACCCTTTGGAGTGATCTTCCCAACAAGCACATCGCCTGTTCGGACCTCGGTTCCCTCACGCACAATGCCCTGCTCGTCCAGGTTGCGCAGGTCCTCCTTCGAGAGGTTCGGAATGTCGCCTGTGATCTCCTCAGGTCCGAGCTTGGTCTCCTCGGCGCGAACCTGGAACTCCTGGATGTGTATGGAGTCCATGAGGTTATCACGCACAAGACGTTCAGAGATGACGATGGCATCCTCGTAGTTGAACCCCTCGAAGGGCATGAAAGCGACCAGCAGGTTCGTGCCCATGGCGAGCTCACCGTCCACGGTCGACTGCGAGTCACCAAGAACGGTTCCCCGTTCAACCTTGTCGCCCAACTGCACGGTCGGCCGCTGGTGAAGCACGGTATCCTGGTTCGAGCGTTCGAAGTTGAGCAGACGATAGGCCTTCGTTCCCTTGCGGTTCCGCACTACAACCCTCTGCGCGTCGACAGCTTCGACTTTCCCATCCTCATCGGCAAGCACCACAGACCCAGAGTCACGGGCCACCTTGAGTTCCATTCCCGTACCCACCACAGGAGCCTCAGGTCGAAGGAGTGGTACAGCTTGCCGCTGCATGTTGGCACCCATGAGCGCGCGGTTGGCATCGTCGTGTTCCAAGAACGGGATCAGCGACGCCGAGGCACCCACGATGCTACGCGGCGATACCTCGATGAAGTTCACGTCCTTGGGATCTGCGTAGACGACCTGCTCACGGCCTGTCCTCACGGGAACACGCTCACCGAGGAGCTTACCCTTCGCATCCACCTCCACAGTAGACGGTGCAATGCGATAGAGCTCCTCATCGTCAGCCATGAGATACTGCACCTCTTTGGTGACCCGCCCCTTCTCCACCTTGATGTACGGCGCCTCAAGAAACCCAAACTCGTTGACCCTGGAGTAAACGGCCATCGAGGTGATCAGACCGATGTTCTGTCCCTCCGGTGTCTCAATGGGACAGATGCGTGCGTAATGGGAAGGGTGCACATCGCGCACCTCGATCTTGGCTCGGCGCGCTGAGGCCGCACCTCCAAGCGCAGATAGCCGCCGCTTGTGCGTGAGTTCTGCCAATGGGTTCGTCTGCTCCAGGAACTGGCTGAGACGACCCGTGTAGAAGAGCGTGTTGATCGCTGCTTGCACGGTCCTC
The DNA here is from genome assembly GCA_003551325.1 of Candidatus Acetothermia bacterium. Classification (GTDB taxonomy): domain Bacteria; phylum Bipolaricaulota; class Bipolaricaulia; order Bipolaricaulales; family Bipolaricaulaceae; genus B1SED10-245. The sequence goes on from PUMK01000123.1 coordinate 4,156, forward strand.
GCGGAGACAATCTTTCGAATCGCGTCCCGGTCCTCGGGATCGTAGCGCGAGAGCTTGTCCTGGGCGATGCGGACCATCCTTAGCAGGCCCGCGCGCAGCGCTCCCTGCGCCTGCTCACCGGGGAGACGTACACGCTTGTTCCCCAAGTGATCCTTCTCGTCAAGGAGCTGGGGAGACTCGGGAGCCTCAAGCAACAGACCCACAGCCCTGACGATGTCGTCGGGCGTGAGGTGCACCTCCTTGTGGTCCAGCCCCAGCTTCCTGTTCAGCTTGAACCTGCCGATGTTCGTCAGACGGTACGACTCCGGGCTGAAGTACAGGTTTTTCAGGTAGTCGAGCATCTGACCCAGTGCCGGCCGATCGCTCGGACGGAACTTATAGTAGATGTACCGTACGGCGTCTTCCTGGGTGGTGGTCTTGTCCTCGTCCATCGACTTCTTGATCGCCGGATGGACAACACGCACTTCTGGGCGCCCAGAACGTGCCAAAGTCTGGGCTTTCTGAGCCGTGAGTTCGTCACCGACCTCCCAGGTCTCCTCGCCCACCTGCACCTGCTCAGCCAGCACAGCGGACTTCCACATAGCGACGCGGTCCGGAAGCTCATCCCCAGGGATCACCACGGAGTACCGCACCATCATGTCCTGGGTCTCCATGCCGAGCGCTCTCAGCAACGCGGTGATGGGCACCTTGCCGCGTCTGTCCAGGCTCGCCCGCGCCGTCCATCGCCGAACGTCCAGGTCAATTTCGAGCCAGGCCCCAAGCTCGGGGAGGAAATGTGCCCGGAAGATGTGGGGCTCTTCCTGGGTGACGTACAGGCCGGGTGATCGCGTGAGCTCGTTGACCAACGCGTTTTCCGTCCCGTTGATGATGAACGTCGCCCGCGGGGTCATCAAGGGGACGTCGACCAAGTAGAGCTCTGCCTCCCGCACCAGCTTATCGTCAGCGAACAGCCGGGCGACCACGCGCAACGGAGCCGCGTAGGTCAGGTCCTTATCACGGCATTCCCACTCGTCGTAACGTGGTTCCCCCAGATGGGGGTCCACCAGCTCCATGTACAATCCCTCCCGACCTGGCGAGCGGATCGGCGAGAATTCGCTGAAGGTACCCGAGACGCCCTGACTCAGGAACCGCTCATAAGACCGCTTCTGGTCGACCGCCAAGTCAGGCGGATCCATCCACTCACGCGCAACACCGTACCAACGCCTGGACATAGACAAGCAGGGCCACCCGAAGGCGGCCCTTCACCTCCTCGGACCGAAACACACCGGGGCGGTTGCTATCCGCAACCGCCCGCTCACCGAAGCTCGACCTCAGCCCCAGCCTCGACAAGCTTCTTCATGAGGTCATCGGCCTCATCCGGGCTCACACCCTCACGGATCGGCGCGGGCAGTTTGTCCACCAGTTCCTTGCACTCCTTGAGGCCCTTACCCGTAAGCTCCTTGACCACCTTGATCAGCTGAATCTTCTGCTGTCCGGCACTGGTAAGGACCACGTCCACCGTGGTCTTCTCGGCTTCCGCCTGGGCTTCACCCGCCTGGGGTGCCGCAGCCACTGCCATGGGGACCGCCTGGGCGGACACACCGAACCGCTCCTCGATCGCAGAGACCAGCTCGGCCAACTCCTTGACCGACATCTCCTCCACAGCCTGCAGTATCTCGTCCCTGGACATCACGTCACTCCTTTTCCGCTTTCAGTTTTCCAACCTCTGACAGTGCGACCGCGAACTTGCGGATCACCCCGGCCAGCGCCACCGCCAATCCCTGCATGGGGGCGTTCAACGCACCTGCCAGCCGCCCGTAGAGCTCCTCTTGCGTTGGCAGGTTGGCAAACCACTCCACCTGGTCCGGGTGCACAGCCTCCCCGGAGAACAGCCCGGCCTTGATCTTGAAGTGCTGGTACTTGCGCGCACACTCACGCGCCGCCCGGAAGGGGGCCGTAGGATTATCACTTCCCAACACCATCCCATTTGGACCCCGCAGGTACTCCACAAGGAAATCGGCTCCAGCCTGCTGGGCCGCCAGCTTGGTGAGGGAGTTCTTCACAACTTGAAACGTGACCCCCTGCTTGCGGAGCGTCCGCCGGAGCTCCACCATCTGGGGCGCTGTCAACCCAAGGAAATCAACCAACACCACCCCACTGGCCTGGGACAGTTGTTCCCTCAACTCTTCAACGTGCGCAACCTTCTCTGCCCTCGGCATGGTCGCTCCTTACGCCGCCTGGGCGGCCGAAGTCAACGCTGCGTCGTCGACCTTGATCCCGGGACCCAACGTTGAGGAGATGGAGACCCCCTTGAGATATCGCCCCTTGAAACCGTCCGGCCTCCGTTCCAAGATTGCCTTGGTCAACGCCAGAAGGTTCTCCTCCAACTGGTCCACCTCGAACGTTACCTTCCCAAACGGCGCGTGCACAATCCCCGTACGGTCAGTGCGGAACTCGATCATCCCCGCTTTGAGCTCGCGCACCAAGCGCGCCACATCTTGGGTCACCGTGTCCGTCTTGGGGCTGGGCATGAGACCCCGCGGCCCGAGGATCTTTCCCAACCGCCCGACAACGGGCATCATATCCGGGGTCGCAACAACCCTATCGAACGCCAGCCATCCTTCCTTCTGGATGCGTTCGGCAAGATCCTCCCCACCCACGAAGTCCGCACCAGCATCCTCAGCCTCACTGATCTTCTCCCCCTTGGCAAACACAAGCACGCGGACTTCTTTCCCCGTGCCGTGGGGCAAGGCACAGGTACCACGGATCATGTACTGAGAAGGGTTCACCCCAAGGTTGTACGCTGCCTCAGCCGTCTCCGGGAATTTGGCGGTGCCCATGCGCTTCATGGACTCAATCGCCTCCCGCACCGGATACGTTCTCTCGGCCTCCACCATCGCCACGGCCTGCTGATACCGACGGCTACGTTTCACTTCACCACCTCAATCCCCGCGTTCCGCGCCGTCCCCAGCACCATCTCCACCGCCGCGTCAAGCTCATCCGTGTTCAGGTCCGGCAGCTTCCGCTCAGCTATGCGCCGCACTTGTTCCATGGTTACTTTGCCCACCTTCTGTCGCTTTGGGTCCGGAGAGCACTTGTCCACCCCCGCGGCCCTCTTCAGAAGCACAGGAACCGGCGGTCGTTTGAGGGTGAAATCGAACGAGCGATCCTGGTATACGAAGATCTCCACCGGGATGATTAGACCCGGCTCCTCATTCTTCGTCGACTCGTTGAACCGCTTGCAGAACTCCATGATGTTGACTTTTTTCTCGCCCAACGCCGGACCTACCGGCGGCGCTGGGTTCGCCTGACCGGCCGGAATCTGGATCTTGATCTTCGCTACCACATTCTTCGCCATCCGACCTCCCTACACCTTGTCGATCCCGTCGAAACCGATTCGGACAGGCGTCTCACGGCCAAAGATCTTGACAGTGACAACCACTTCCTCGGCGTCCTTATCGATCTCCTTGATCTCTCCAGTGAAGTCAGCGAAGGGTCCCTCAACGATCTGCACCACCTCGCCAACCTCGAACTCCACTTCCAGTTTCGGCCGCTTGGCTTCCGCCACCGGGATCTCGGCCATGCCGGCCTTGCGCTGGATGAAGTGCATCTCCTTACCCTCGATAGGCAGAGGATGGAAGCGCGATCCGACGTAGCGAATTACCCCATCCATACCTTCAATC
>PUMK01000022.1 GCA_003551325.1 Candidatus Acetothermia bacterium
GCAGAGCGGGAACTCACGATGTTCTGCAGTCGCATGAGCTGCAGATGTCGGGATACGGTAGGCACCTTGAGCCCAACGCGGCGCGCCAGTTCCTCAACAGACAGCTCAGTCTGCTGGGATAGCTGGTGTGCCATTTGGTTGCGTGACGTGGTGCTGAAGCACTTGAAGAATGCGGCGTGTTGATCTGTCATTTCTCCTCCTTCGTCCAGAGCATCCTTGCACCGGTGCCGGCGTCATGACGCGACTTGACAGAGGGAACCAGGCCCTGTAGTATATGTGCAACTTGCTCCTGGTGCAAGTGTGCAGTGGAGCAAGACACAGGAGGAGCCAATGTCTTCAATGGGTGGCAAGAACCCCGGTCGGAGCAACATCGTCAAGCTGGTGGTCATCGCTCTGTTGACAGCGGGAGTGACGTTCTTGGTGGGGCTGTACTTCATCGCCCCGTACTTCCAGCGGGGTGCGGAGACATACATACCTGCAGCGCTGGCTGAGATGCCTGCCGCGTTGGTCACGATCACCAACCCTGACGACACGTCCGCGATGCTTTTGATCCGCGTTGCGGATACGGCAGATGCGCGCACCTGGGGGCTACGGCAGGTGGGTCCTGCCGCCCTAGCCACCATGGTGTTGCTGTACGACCACACGCGTGAGCGCACCACCGCGAACACAACCTACACGATGACCGGATTGCGCGCTCCGCTGGAGCTGGCGGTCATCCAGGTCGATGGGACGGTGTCTTCCCTGCAGCGGGTGGCCCAGGACGCGACGTCCGCTGAAGTGGCTGGCCGGCACCGGTGGGTGCTGGCGGCTCGCGAAGGGCTGTTGGCGAGTATGGGCCTCGTCATCGGATCGCAGCTCCATGTCGATCAAATCCAGCGACTGTGAACAGACCTGGGGAGGATCGGAAAGAGGAATTGTGAAACTGCTCGGCATGGTTCTGATCGTCTTCGGTGTCATCGCGCTTGTGGTACCAAGGGATCGCGTCTGTTGTTCCCCAGGACAGGGTTGATCTTGGCATCTTCAAGATCACGATCTCTGAGGCGCGCTCAATTCCCCTGCCGCCGATCGTCGGAGGACTTGCGCTGGTCGGCGGCATGGTGCCCATCGGGTTCAGTCGCAGGGGACGCGAGTAGGGCTACAGAGTGATGGGAATTGTTAAGAGCACGGAGTGCACGGGCAACGTAAGGGTGGGTATTGAGGAGGCAGGTATGCGTGGAAGACTGACGTTGGTCGTTGGAGCTGTGCTCATGGTCGTGGCTGGATCCGGATTCACGTCGGCGCAGGGGGGAAATCTCTCTCTCTGCGACTACGTCTCTCCGGAGACAGCACTTTCGCACATGCGGCTCTCGTTCTCGTATCGATACTTCGAGGGCGCATTCGGTACGGACTCCGACGTCAACGCGGGCAAGCTGAGACTCGACTACGGAGATCTGCGCGACACAGAAGCCTTGGGCTACACGCTGTCGGCATACGGCGAGCTGGCGACTCAGAACATGAGCCTGGCCAGCGGGGCAGTGGATGTGCAAGGCACAATGCGCTTCTACCTGCCCGGGGAGAATCCTGTCTTCGCGTTCGGCGGTGCCGAGTTCCACATGGAGACCGGCGACGCGGGGCCAGGGCTGTACGTGAACACAGGCCTGGGATATGGGCGCTTCTCGGACGTGACACCGCTAGCCAGGGCGATGCGGATCCAGAACATGCTCATCAGCCGCGGGGCGCTGACGTCGCCGCTCGAGGGATCGGTCCTCATGGCGATGGCCGAGGAGATCGGCCGTAGGGCTGAGTACGAGACCGTCGCTGAACTGGTTGATGTTCTGGTGTCAGCTGTTCAGGACGCAGCTGGTGTTCTCCTGGATCCACGTTCCGTGCTGGCTGTTGAGGATGAAGTCCTCGTTTCTGGGGCGAGACGGTATTGCGGTTGGGCGGCGCAGCTTGGCATCGGCTACGAAGTAATCACCCCGCCCGATGAGCCGCGGGACTTCCTGGTGACCGGTGCCTTCGACATGGCTCTGGCTCCTGAGGAGGCATCACAGATTCTGCTACGTGCAAGGGTCAGCGGGCCGATCGACATCTTCAACACGCATAGGCTAGCAGTATCGGCATCGTACGAGAACGTGCTGGGACCTGTGAGCTTGTTCAACGCACGGCTAAGTGCAACCCGCATACGGGTCGCAGGCGCGGAGCCACGCAATGCTGTGTCCGGCTCCTTTGAGTGGTCGGTCTCGTTTGGCATGACCGCGCTGGCCCTGCAGGTGACCCTGGCCTACCCAGCGGGCGCAGTCCGCTTGTCGAAGGACATCAGTGTCTCGGTGGTGATGTCGCTGTAGCCGTCCGCTGTTGCTTGCTTGCATTGGGGGCAGTCGGGGGTAAGGCTACCGGCGAACGTTGACCCCTTCGAAGCTCGGAGGAGAGCGGTGCGCAAGGAGGAAACAGATGAGTGTGTTGTGGACATTGGTGCTGGCGGGGATGGCCTCAGTGGCCATCTGGTTGTTGTTCGACAAGGCGACGCATGCGGAGACGGTGCCAGCCAAGAGCCAGCGGAAGCGGGGCCGCCGCACGGCGGATCCCGGCGATCAACAGGAGGAAAGCAGATGAACGTGATGGTGTTCGTAGCGGCGGGTATTGCCTTACTTGTTGTTTGGCTGTTCTTCTACTTTGTTCCTTTGGGACTGTGGATCTCGGCGCTTGCTGCTGGGGTGCCCGTGGGGCCGGGCACGCTCATCGGGATGCGCTTGAGGAAGGTAAGTCCCCACAAGGTGATCGGCCCGATGATCGCCGCGTGGAAGGCAGGAGTCAAGCCATCCGTAGGCAACCTGGAAGCCCACTACCTGGCGGGCGGCAGCGTCGACCGCGTGGTGCGGGCCCTGATCTCCGCGGACAAGGCGAATATCGCGCTCGACTTCCAGAAGGCGGCAGCGATTGACCTGGCGGGCCGTGACGTGTTCGACGCGGTGGCGATGTCGGTCAACCCCCGGGTGATCGAGACGCCGCGCATCGGCGCGGTGGCCAAGGACGGGATCCAGCTGTTTGCTCTGGCGCGCGTGACGGTGCGGGCGAACATCGAGCGCTTGGTCGGCGGCGCCACCGAGGAGACGGTCATCGCCCGCGTGGGTGAGGGCATCGTTTCCGCGATCGGCTCGGCGGCCAACCACAAGGAAGTGCTCCAGAACCCCGACTCGATCTCAAAGCGTGTACTGGACCGTGGTTTGGATGCGGGTACGGCGTTCGAGATCTTGTCGATCGACATCGCCGACATCGACGTGGGGAGGAACATCGGGGCGCAGCTGCAGACCGACCAAGCAGACGCTGACCTGCAGGTGGCCCGGGCCAAGGCCGAGGAACGCCGGGCGATGGCCGTGGCCCAGGAGCAGGAGATGAACGCGCTGGTCCAGGAGCGACGCGCGGCGGTGGTCGAAGCCGAGGCCGAGGTGCCGCGGGCGATTGCGGAGGCGTTCCGCAACGGCCAGCTGGGCATCATGGACTACTACCGGATGAAGAACATCCAGGCGGACACGCAGATGCGTGAGGGAATCGTCAAGGAGAAGCCGCGGCTTGAGCAGGATAACGCGGGCCGCGAACCCCGCAAGGGAGAGAGTTGATGGCCACCAGCAAGAGCGTGGTCGCCCTTATTCGCGAGCTCGTCACGGAGAAGCCCCAGGCGGCGATTGTGCTGGCGGAAGTCCTGGGGCCACCTGTCGGCTCGGGAACAGCTCCCCCCAGGCTCTGGGGCGACGGACAATGAGGCAAGAGGGGGGGGCCCCCCTCGTCACGATCTTGTCCGGCCCCTTTCAGGGGCTGGGAAGGGCCCTGTGCGTGAGCACATCGCCCCACGACTGGAGGATGTCCCGTGCTGATCTCGCGAGCGTGCCATCGGAACGGACCGAGTTGTCGAGGTCGCGTTGCGCATGGCAACTCAAGGTTCCCTAGGGGGGGCGATGCTCCCCGACTAGAGGGGTGTAGCCTGCATGGTCCAGAGGCATTTGATGACTCCGTCGCCGCGAGACGCTGCGGAGCCCGGATAGCCCATGGGCGGCGAGATCTAATCGTACCGAGCGTGCAACTGGACCAGTATCCACGGATCGCTTCCCAGAGGAGCGATTCTCACAGTTAGCTCCATCCGGAGTCGGCTCTGGAGCGATGTGGCACGAGTGTACTGAGGAAGGCCAAAGATGGACGAGCAGCGGAAACAAGTGTGTGACAACTGCGCATGGTGGGCGAGCGAAGAGGGCCGCGAGCACGGCCAGTGCAGACGCGTGGCCCCACGGAGCGTCGCGGAAGGCGGCTGCGGCTGGCCCAAGACGCACAGAAGCTCGTGGTGCGGTGACTGGATGCTCAGACTGGAGGAGCCAGGGATGCTCTGCGACGAAGCGGCAGCGGCAGTCCTCAGCGAGGCCCGGCACTCCCCTGAGTACATGAGGGCCGTCGAGGAGTCTAAGGCCGCGCTCATGTCGGCCATGGATCGTCTGCGCACGAGCAGCGGAGCTGTTGACTTTCCGCTTGAGGAAGCTGAGGCCCTGTCCTGGGTGTGGCGAGCCCTGGAGACTGCCGCACTGCGCATCGGGGAAGAACGTGGTGTCTCCCTGGCCAGGGCGTATGCCGAACAGAGGAGGCAATGGGAGGGGGAGCAGTTGTGCAAAGAGAAACGCGCGCAACAAGAAGATTAGGTGACCGGCCCAGCGGCATGGCTCGCGCCCCGGACCGTACAGCCTCCCGTTAGCACACAAACTGCTGTGCGGAGTCTCTTACGCCCACTTTCACTGCTCAACAAGCACCTGCCTTCGTTCAGCGTGTAGAAGACCTCCCCCCAAAGGAGCATACACCCTGCACTCTGTCTATCCTGGGCAGGCTTCGAGCGGGGTTCGAAAGTTATCCAGTAGGGCGTACAGCTCCGCAAACACCCTTCTAATCAAGAATACAGCACATGGGGGCTTAGAGGATTCGAACCACGGCACTGGCGGGAATAGCCCGCGCCGTTGAAACCGACTCAAACAGGCTCTGAGGGTTTTCCGGATGATCATCGATCGCCAGGTGCTAATCCCGGGCCACGGGATGGGTTCAGCCCCATCTATCCCGACGTCAAGCTCTCTCTGAAGGTAATCCTTGCTCGCCGTCCGAGGTCTCTCTCGTCGCGGATGACAGCTCTCAACGACTGCCTCTTCCAGGGAGCGGAGCGCTCACTGGCTGAGGCTCTTGCTTCCCAATCAGGCCAGATCTTCTGGTAGATGGAGTCACCAAGGATTCTCGGAAAGGACTCGAAGATGGGGACGAAGGCCTGGAGCACCAGTTCCACAAGCGCCGGCACATCCTTGTTGCATAGAGGACGGAGCTTCACATTCACCGGGTACCTCCTTGGACGCGGGATGTCAGTTGAGATCCCCCCTGCGATCCGCGCCTCCTGCCGGTCGAACTCCTCCATGGAGAACCTCCTTGGCTGCTGCCGGAGGTCATCCTACACGACGGTGACGGCGTGGGGAACTGCAGCTTGGAGCTGACTTGGCTCCGTGCGCCGGTCTTCCCTCCACGAGAGTTGGTTTCCTCGGGGCACATTAGCCGCCGCGTGGTGAGAAGGGGTGCTCAACAGCGAAGCAGCCGAGCGGGCAGTCGACTACATGCGCCGATTAGGCCGCGCCGCCTCTCAGTTCTCTACGACCAGATCGAATGACGTTCTCGGTCGCACCTCGGATAAGTAGTACCACATTACCACGATCGAATGCTGTGCCAAGCTCTGGACGAAGGTGATCTCCGCGAAGGTGCCTGTCCACTCGTCCCACCATGAGATGGCTTACCGTTCTCCCGGGAGATCCCGGAAGGGGGGGCACGCATAACTCTACAGCAGACCGCAGCTTTGCTGGTCCTCAGCTATGAGCATAGGCTTTCCATCGTCTGAACGTTGTTCACAACATCATTCCACAGAAGAAGCCTGCCAGCAATGTGATGGAGCGGCTGCGGAAGCTCGGCGAGAAGCGAGACCGCTCGAGCAACCACCTCGTTGTCGAAACGATCATCCAGCACCCAGAGCGTGAGGAGCGCTAACGATCCATTATCCGGCTTCTTTCAGGGTCGTCATCGAGGGAGCCTGCTGGCGGAGCCACTGCCTGAGCAAACGTCGGCCGTACAAGGCGAGGGCTGCGTGTCTCCATTTCCCGCGCAGGCTCCAGCTCGCCGCTCGTTTCAGGTTGTAGAACCTTCGGGTGGCTTCGACGGATAGCTGCTGGAGTTCCTGTGGGGAGAGTTGGTTTGGGAAGTAGACCACATGCTGCCCGTCGTAATGATCCCAGTCGCGGTCGAAAATACGGCCTGCGTCCTCCAGGCGGCGGTACAGACGGGTCCCCGGGGGTGGGGTGAGGATGAAGAACTGCGCCGAATCGATGGCCGAACGGAGCGCGAAGTCAGTGGTGCTGCGGATACTGCTCTGTGTGTCGGCATCAGCGCCGAAGACGAACATCCCGTGGATCCACATCTGCTGTGCGTGGATGGTAGCGACAGCCTCCTCCACCTCCTCAGGGGATTGCCCCTTCCCCCACTCCTCCAACGCGGCCGGATTCGTCGACTCGAGCCCCAGGTACAGCGCGGCGCATCCCGTCCTGCACATCAGCTGCAGCAGGTCCGGCCTACCGGCCACCGAAACCCGCTCCTGGGTCGACCATTCCCGCCTGATCCCGGCGGCGATCATCGCCTCGAGCAGAAGCTGCGCGCGCTCAGGGTCGGCGGAGAAATTGTCGTCAACCAGGAACACATGCCTGTCCGGCTCTGTCTGCTTGAACTCCTCCAACACGCTCTCGGGGCTGCGCTGTCGCACCTTGCGGCCGAACATACTCACCACCGAGCAGAACTCACAGTCGTAGGGACAGCCCCGCGCGGTTTGCAGCGGGGTGCAGGTCATCCGCTCCGCCCCTTCGATCAGGGAGAAATCAGGGAAGGGCAGCTGATCCAAGTCCTCGGTCATCAGGCAACCCGGGTTGTGCTTGTTCACCCCCCCTTCCCGATAGGAGAGCCCGGGGATCTCGTTCAAGGCTCCCCCTTCGCGCAAAGCCCGCACCAAGAGCTGCCAGATCCTCTCTCCCTCCCCCCGGACCACGTAATCCGCCCCCTGGGCCAGGGCTTCCTCGGGCAGAAAGGTAGGATGGGGACCGCCCAGGGCCACGGCGATGTCCCGCTGCACACGGACTGCCAACGCACGCACAGTTCGGGCGATCTCGTAGGCCCTGGGAGCAAGGTTGGTCAGGGCACTGATGCCGACGAGGTCGGCCTTGGCCACCGCATCCCAGTCGATCGGCGCCAGCTGCTCGCAGAAGACCTTCACCCGGAGGCGCATCTTCCTGAGCAGCGCCCCAAGGATCGGAAGCCCGAGGTTGGGGATGCGGGCATGGTGGAAGAAATGGATGCTGGGGGATGCCGGCTCGATGAGGATAATATTGTCTAAGCTTCTCATCTTACTCCTACAAGACTTCGCCCTTGCTGGGCCACGGTCAAGACACGCCCCGCGTGCGGTTCATGATCTCCAGCTGCCCCGTGCCAAACGCCTCGGCGAAGGCCCGGGACACTTCGGCCACGGCCACCGACCGCCTCTCCTCGGCTGGGCACGGGCCACCTTGAGCCGGCATCTCCCACTTGGCCTCCTCCTCATGCCCCGAAGCCTCCCTACCGTGCCTAACCCGACATTTCCCATTTGGCCTCGTCTTCATGCCCTGAAGCCTCCTCGATGCGCCCGACAGAGCCAGTGTAGCACTTCTTTGCCCCGTGTGACGCGCGTTGGCGCTGCTCTCGACACCCCCAGAGTTCGCTTCC
>PUMK01000096.1 GCA_003551325.1 Candidatus Acetothermia bacterium
GCGCAAGCCTTCCAGCCACTTGAACCTCGATTACGCGCTGGCCACGAGTACGAGCATGGACAATCCTGTGTACTATGTGCAATACGCCCACACGCGGATCTGCTCGATACAGCGCGAAGCAGATCGCCACGGCGTGCTGCCGGAAGATCCGACAGAGGTCGACCTCACACCCCTTCAGGATCCAAGTGAACGGGCGATGATCCTGGAGATCGACCGGTTTCCGGATGTCCTCGCTGCGGCTGTGGACGGATATGCTCCCCATCTGCTGTGTGAGTTCCTGGAGAACCTGTCCGGCGTGTTCCATCCCTACTACGGAAGGGTGCGCGTACTCGGCCAGGGTTCCGCTACCCAGGCACGCCTGGCCTTGTTGTCTGCCACCGGCCTGGTATTGCGCCGCGGTCTCTCAATCCTTGGACTGTCGGCACCGGAGGAGATGTGAGCCCCGTGTGGGAGCGATTGCGCAAAGGGTTGGATCGTACGCGGCAGGCCCTGTGGTCTCCGCTGGAGGCTTCGCTGGCCGAGAGCCGCACGGTGGATGCACAGGTTATCGAACAGGTGGAAGAGATGCTGCTGGCCGCTGATGTGGGGATGGAGATCACTGAAGAGCTGTTGGTCCCCCTTCGAGACCGCCGGGCACTTGCGTTCAACGAGCTGCGTCATGAGCTTCGAACAAAGGTGGAAGCTTTGCTTTCCCCTGCTGAGCACACCCTTCGCCAACCCCCTCCGGACAGTGGCCCCGCTGTGTACATGTTTGTGGGGGTGAACGGATCCGGGAAGACAACCACCGTGGCCAAAGTGGGGCGCAAGCTCGCATTCGAAGGCCGCAAGGTCCTGCTGGCCGCGGCCGACACGTTCCGCGCAGCCGCGGTGGAGCAACTGACGGACCTGGCACGGCGCTCCGACCTCAAGCTAATCGCACACCGCGCCGGCGCGGATCCAGGCGCCGTCGTCCACGACGCGGTGGAACACGCACATACGCAAGGTTATGATGTGGTCTTGGTCGACACAGCCGGGCGTCTGCAGACGAAGCGCCCGCTCATGGAAGAGTTGGGCAAAGTGCGCCGGGTTGTGGAACGGTTGCAGGGGCGACCGCCGGACGAACGCATCCTTGTCGTCGATGCCTCTGTCGGGCAGAACGCGGTCTCTCAAGCGCACCTCTTCCATGAGGCTGTTGGTGTGACTGCCCTTGCGATGACCAAGCTTGACGGAACGGCTAAGGGAGGAGCGATCCTGCCCATCTGGCATGCCCTGCACATCCCCATCCTCTGGGTGGGCGTGGGCGGGGGGATGGATGAACTGGAGCATTTCAAAGCGGCGGCGTATGCCCACGCACTCATCGGAGGTGAGCATGGCGGAAGTTAAACGCTACGTGTACCGATTCGGCGGCGGAAAGGCTGATGGGGGAGCAGATCTTAAAATGCTCCTTGGGGGGAAGGGTGCCAACCTTGGGGAGATGGCCAAGCTCGGTATCCCTGTTCCTGCGGGCTTCACGATCACCACCGAGGCATGCAGGTACCATCAGGAGCACGACGGTGGTTACCCCCCAGAGCTTGAGGAGCAGGTACGAGAAGCTGTTTCCCATCTAGAGGAAACCACAGGACGGAACTTCGGGGATGCCAAGAATCCCCTGCTGCTTTCGGTCCGCTCGGGTTCGCCAGCTTCCATGCCTGGGATGATGGACACCGTTCTAAACTTGGGACTCAACGACGAGGCGGTTGAGGGACTGGCTGCCCAAACGAACCCTCGCTTCGCCTATGATGCCTACCGCCGCTTTGTGGCCATGTACGGCTCCGTGGTGCTCGGGGTAAAGGACACTTCCGGATCGGGCGTCGACCCATTCCACGAAGCGCTGGACACGCTCAAGGAAGAGCGGAACGCCCGCACCGATCTGGACCTCACCACGGACGATCTGAAGGAACTCGTCCAGCGGTACAAGAAGGCACTGGAGGACGCCGGTAAGCGCCTGCCCCAGGACCCGTGGGACCAGCTTTGGCGAGCCATTGCTGCGGTGTTCCTCTCCTGGGGGAACCCGCGAGCCCGCGTGTACCGCCGCATGCACCATATCCCAGAGACGTGGGGAACCGCCGTCAATGTGCAGTCAATGGTGTTCGGCAACTTGGATGACACATCGGGAACCGGGGTGTTGTTCACCCGTGATCCAGCCACAGGTGAAAACCGCGTCTACGGAGAATACCTCCTGTCTGCCCAGGGCGAAGATGTGGTGGCCGGTACGCGCACCCCACAGCCGATCGAGTCGGCGCAGAAGAGCGATCCCGATCAGGTTTCCCTTGAAGAGACCATGCCTGAGATCTACCGTGAACTCGTCGAGGTTCGCAATCGCCTGGAACGCCATTACCGCGACATGCAGGACACCGAGTTCACGATCGAACAAGGTAAGCTCCACATTCTGCAGACCCGTGCCGGCAAGCGGACGGGGTTTGCCTCAGTGCGTATCGCTGTGGAAATGGTCGACGAGGGACTGATCACCGAAGACGAAGCTATCCTTCGCCTCCAACCTGCAGAGCAGCTGTCGCAACTCCTTCAGCCGATCTTCGATCCGGAGGCTAAGGCCCAGGCCGAGGTGTTGGCCAAGGGTCTCCCCGCAGGCCCAGGGGCGGCCTGCGGACGCCTCACCCTAACCGCTGACGCGGCGGTGCGCATGGCTGAACAGGGAGAGCCCGTGGTGTTGGTCCGCCACGAGACGTCTCCTGACGACATCGCGGGGATGGCTGCGTCGGTGGGCATCCTCACCTCACGGGGGGGCATGACGTCACATGCCGCAGTGGTAGCCCGTCAGATGGGAAAGGTCGCCGTCGTGGGCTGCGATGGCGTGAGCATCGACTACGCGTCCAAAAAGGTGCGGGTGAGCGGGAAAACGTTCCAGGAGGGTGACTGGCTCTCCTTCGACGGCACCACCGGAGAGTTGCTTGCGGGCAAGGTACCCACCAGGGCCTCAGAAGTCCTGCAGGTGCTCATCGACAAGACCCTGAACGCCGCTGATGCCCCAGTATACAAGCTCTACGAGAAGCTGATGTCCTGGGCTGACGACCGGCGGGCGCTCGGTGTTCGGGCGAATGCGGATAAGCCTGAACAAGCGACCACGGCATTGGCATTCGGTGCCGAGGGGATCGGGCTCTGTCGTACCGAGCACATGTTCTTCGGGGAGGACCGCATTCCGTACGTGCAGCAGGCCATCATCACAGAGGACGCGTCGGCACGCAGCGAGGCGCTGAAGCAGCTGCTCAAGATGCAGACGGAGGACTTCACAGGCATCCTGCAGGTCATGGACGATAACCCCGTGATCATCCGCCTGCTCGACCCTCCGATGCACGAGTTCCTTCCGCACGACGACAAGGACATCGAAGCCTTGGCGCGAAGGTTCGGCATCGCGGATGATGAACTCAAGTCCCGCATCAAGGACTTGCACGAGTTCAACCCCATGCTGGGCCATAGGGGCTGCCGACTGGGCATCACGAATACCGAACTGTACGATATGCAAGCGGAAGCCATCTTCCGAGCCGCTGTGAACCTGGCCCGGGAGGGGCACAACCCGCGACCCTACGTGATGGTGCCCCTGGTGGGTCTGGCCAGCGAGATGAGGGCAGTCCGGCGTCGTGTGGACGCGATCGCGGCGCGCACCATGGCCGAGGAGGGCGTCGAGGTGGCCTACAAGGTGGGAACGATGATCGAAGTACCACGAGCGTGCGTGGTGGCTGACGAGATCGCTCATGAAGCCCAGTTCTTCTCTTTCGGTACCAACGACCTCACGCAGATGGCGTTCGGCTTCTCCAGGGACGATGCCGGCCGCTTCATCCGCGCGTATCTCGACGAGAACATCCTGCCCATCGACCCATTCCAGACCATCGACCAGGACGGTATCGGTGCGTTGATGCGAATGGGAACCGAGAAGGGACGGCAGGCTGTGCCGGATTTGTCGGTGGGTATCTGCGGTGAACACGGTGGTGAGTCGTCATCCGTCCAGTTCTGTCATGAACTTGGTCTGGACTACGTGTCGGCCTCTCCGTTTCGTATCCCCATTGCTCGGTTGGCCGCCGCACAGGCTGCACTGCGTCGTTGAACGACCCGGGCGACCGGGCTCTGACGGGCCCGGTCGCCCTCAGCGATGAGTCGGTACGTGCTGAGCCGTACCGCAGCGATGGGTGCCACACTGCTAAGCGTGGCCCTGCTGGTGTTTATCCTCCTGTCCGTGGTCCCCGGAGATCCGGCACGGCTGGCTGCGGGGCCGGAAGCCAGCCCGGAGACCTACCGGCTGATCCGCGACAAGTTGGACTTGGACCATCCATGGCCGGTGCGGTTCGTCCGCTGGCTCGGTGGGCTCATGCGTGGCGATGCCGGAGAATCGCTCAATTATCGTCGACCTGTCGTCGAGCTCCTGTGGACAGGGCTTTCCGTCACTCTGCCTCTGGCGATGCTGTCGCTCTTCATGGCACTCCTGTTGGCGGTACCTCTGGGTATCCTTGCCGCCTCCCGTGCCGGAGGCCCACTGGACCTGGCTACCGTCGGCGCTGCCCAACTGGGAATGGCGCTGCCGGAGTTCTGGCTCGGCATCCTCCTCGCAGGGTTGTTCGCGGTGCGCTGGACGGTGCTGCCTGTGGGTGGCTTCCCAGGCTGGGACCAACCTGGTGATGCACTTCTGCACCTGCTCCTTCCGGCCACAGCTTTGGCGCTGCCCCGTGCAGCCTATCTGGCCCGAATGGTGCGGGGCGCTGTGGCTGATGTCCTTGCTGAGGACTACATGCGTACTGCCCACGCCAAGGGTATGCCCGGCACCCGCGTGCTGCTGCTCCACGCACTCAGGAACGCACTGGTCCCGGTGATCACCAGTGCGGGCCTCACACTGGCGCGCCTTCTAGCCGGTGCCCTGGTAGTGGAGAACGTGTTCTTCCTACCGGGGCTGGGCAGGTTTGCACTCATTGGTGTACACGCGCGCGATCTACCGTTGATAGGAGGGATCGCCGTGACCACGGCAGCGCTGATGGTGTTTCTGAGTTTCGCCGTCGATCTCGCCTATGGATCACTGGATCCAAGGATCCGCCGGACATGAGACGCTTGGGCCTCTATCTCGGGCTGGTGCTGATCCTGCTCCCCTTGGGTTTCGTGCTTGCAGGCGTGGCGTGGACACCACACCCGCCAACCCTGATGGGGCCCCAACGATTGGCCGCACCGGGGATGGACCACCCCATGGGGACCGACTGGTTCGGCCGCGATCTCCTGTCAAGGGTCATGGTGGGCGGCCGGGCGACGCTGGCGGTGGCCGCCACCGCGGTGGCGACGGGCGGGCTCCTGGGCACGGCAGTGGGAACCTGGGCAGGGGTTCGCGGAGCAGTGGCCGGGGAGTTCGTCATGCGGGGGGTGGATGTCCTCCTCGCCTTTCCCACCGTGCTCGCCGCCTTGGTGTTGGCTACCGTTTGGGGACCGGGGATCCTGGGCGTGGCCGTCGCGCTTGCGGTGGCGAACATCCCGTTCTTTGCGCGACTGGCGCGAGCAGGCGCCATGACGCTGCACGAACGTCACTACGTAGCAGCCGCCCGGGCGGTGGGAGCGGGGGACCTGCACATTGTGCTCCGCCACATCCTCCCCAACATGGCCTCCCCGCTTGTCGTGCAGGCCACAGTCAGCATGGCCGGTGCCGTGTTGGCCGAAGCCTCCCTGAGCTACCTGGGACTCGGCGTACAACCCCCCCAACCATCGTGGGGAAGGATGCTTCAGGAAGCACAAGCCTACTTCTACCTTTCCCCATGGCCGGCCCTTTTTCCGGGCCTTGCTCTGGCCACACTCGTATTGGGCCTTAATCTCGTGGGGGACGGACTTAGGGACCTGTTGGACCCGACGTTGCGCCGGTTGACGTCAGCACGACTTGCGACAGGTCGAGCACATAGATCGGGTAGACCGCAATCCCGGTGATCTCAGCCCGCATGGCTACGATGTCGTGCATGTCCTGCAGAAAGACGTTGACGACCTCTTCAGCAAGGATCTCCTGGACACGGCCGTAGATCGTCGTCCGACGGTCAGTATCGACCGTCACCGCACCTTCCTCCAAGAGTTGATCCAGTTCATCGCTCCGCCAACCCAGCCGATAGTAGTAATCCAGCCGATCCGGACCGTAGCCCGTGAGCATCAACGCCGGATCCAAGCGTCCGATGTGCCCGATGACCGTTAGGTCATACGCTCCCTGGGCGAACACCTGCTCCAGCCATGTGGCCCAATCAACACGCTCCATCTGCACACGGATGCCCACCTGCTCCAACTGCGCAGCGATCACCTCGCCCGTCCGGACGTGCTGCGGGTAGTTCCCGGGAAGGGTCATCGTCGCCCCAAACCCCTCGGGATAGCCTGCCTCAGCAAGGAGCTCTCGAGCTCGGTGCGGGTCATGCGGATATAGGGCCGTCATGTCGCGGTAAAAGGGAAGCGCGGGGGTGAGGTGGCTTCCGATGGGCGTACCGTAAAGCCCGAAGAATACCCGCTCGATGACCGCATCACGGTCCACGGCATGCGCCAATGCCTGGCGCACGAGAAGATCGTCGAACGGCGAACGCTCATTGTTCACCGCCAAAATCTGAACGAGATTCGACGGTCCCGAGACCACAGTGAACCGGGGATTGGGCTCGAGCTCCACGGCCAGCTCGGGGGTGATCTCCGCAACCACATCCACGGCGCCTGCCAACAGCGCCGCTCGTTGGGCAGCCGGATCAGCGATGAACCGGAACACCACGCCCTCCACAGCGGGGACACCCGGCATGTAGTAGTCCGGATTCCGTTGGAGTACGAGACGGTCAGCCGGACGCCATTCGGAAAACGTGAACGGACCGGTCCCCGAAGGATGGCGCGCAAGGTCCTCCGCGCCAGGCGGTACGATGACCGATTCACCCAGAGCAAGAAGCGAAAGAAAGGCCGCGTCGGGTTCGGCAATGTGAAAGCGAACGCGGTGTTCATCGACCGCCTCGATCTCCACAATCCCCGCATAGTACTCCGGACGCGGGTGCCCGGTTGCCGGATCCATGGCCCGGGCGAAGCTCTGCTTCACCGCCTCGGCATTCAGCGTCTCCCCGTTGTGGAAGCGCACACCTTCTCGCAGGAGAAACGTGTAGGCAAGGCCGTCGCTGGAGACCTCCCACGCCGTCGCTAGCTGCGGTTGGAGTTCACCGCGCTCATTCACCTGCACCAAACACTCGTAGACATTGTGATGGAGGAGTCGTCGGATGATCCCGGCGGCATTCGTCGTCGGATCGAGACCCGGCGGTTCGGTGGACACAGCCACACGCAACACCCCTGCAGCCCCACCTAGCCCAATGAGGACAAGCCCCACCAACACACACACAGCCCGATGACCCACCGGTCTCACCTCCGGGTTGCCAGTATAGGGGCCGCTTTGCCGTCTCACCAGGTCTGACAGGGGCTGCCCAGTTCGCCCTATGCGGGAGGCTGGACCGACGTCTTGCCCAAAGGTACGGAGGCATCCACCGCCGTCTCGGCAATGTTGAAGCCATACTCCCGTGTGCGGAGCAGGCTGTCCATGATGATGCTTATCGAAAGGGCATTCTCAGGCTGCTCCCTGATCGCTCCCTGTGCCCATTCCAGGAGGCGACCACGCTGTTCCGCCTGCGCCAACACGCGATTAGCGCGTTTCGTGTCGCGGTCCTCAAAGGCTTGCACGGCTTCGACAAGGATGGCCCGCGACTCACGATGGGTGTCACCGATCCGCCGAGCCACCTGGGGGGAAAGCTCTCCTCCGAGAACCAAGGTCGCCCGCGA
>PUMK01000082.1 GCA_003551325.1 Candidatus Acetothermia bacterium
CCCTGGCGTGGGTGGTGGCCCGCACCAACATCCCCCGGCGTCGAATCCTGGAGAACCTCTGCCTCTTGCCCTACATGCTGCCACCGTTCATCGGTGCAATGGCCTGGATCCAGCTTCTTGCACCACGGTCGGGCTACATCAACCAACTCTGGATGTCCCTCATGGGTACACGGGATCCGCTGTTCAACATCTACTCCTTTGGCGGCATGGTCATGGTGATGGGCTTCTACTCCTTTCCCTTCGTGTTCATCGCCGTCCGGGGTGCGTTAGAGCGGATGAATCCATCTCTTGAGGAGGCAGCCTGTATCTGCGGCGCTCGACCTCTGCGCGTGGCTCGGGACATCACGATCCCGCTGGTTCGCCCCAGCGTGATGGCAGGCATGATGCTGGCCTTCCTCTACACCGTGTCGAACTTCGGTATCCCAGCACTGCTGGGCATGCGTGCCCGCATCTACGTCCTGACGACCCGCATCTACGCGTATATCCTCCGCGGGGACATGGTTGGCATCCAGCTAGCAACTGCTCTTTCCGTTGTCCTCATTGGACTTGCCGCGCTCGTCCTCATCCTCAACCGTTGGATGGTCGGTCGCCAACACGGAGCCGCGATCATCTCCGGGAAGAGCGTCCGCCCCACGCAAGTTGACCTAGGGCGTTGGCGTTATCCTGTAGCTGCAGGTGTCTCCCTCATGGTTGCCCTCATGGTGTTGTCCCCGCTCGTTGCGCTCATGCTCACGTCGTTCTTACGAGCCTGGGGCCTCCCTCTGCGGTGGGCAAACTTCACCGTCCGTAACTATGAGTACATACTGTTTGAATTCCCAATGACCCGTGCTGCCATCCAGAACAGCATTCTTCTTGCCCTCGTAGCTGCTACGGGGGCCGTAGCGCTGGGTACAGTGCTTGCGTACATCGTCGTCAAGACACGGACACGGGGCAGGCAAGCCCTGGATGCCTTGGTAACTCTTCCCAACGCGATTCCCGGTACAGTCGTTGCATTGGCGATGATTCTGGCGCTGTCCGGGCGGTTTGGCGTGAACCTCTACAACACCTTCACCATCCTTATCGTTGCATATTTGTCGATCTACACCTTCTACGCCTTCCGCAATGCCTCTGCATCGCTATCGCAGGTACATCCATCATTGGAGGAAGCTGCGCGCATCTCCGGCGCTGGATCCGGTGCAGTGATGCGCGATGTGGTGGTGCCGCTGATCCGCCCGGGGATGCTGGCTGGTTGGCTCCTCGTGTTTGCCCCAAGTCTGAGGGAGCTCACCGTGTCTATCTTGCTGTACGGCCCCTACACCCCCACCATCGGGGTCGCAGTGTTTGACCTGCAGGACGCAGGTTACTTCCACATCGCCTCAGCTCTGGCGGCGATCATCGTGGTCGTCATCGTCTTGATCAACCTGATCATGCGCAAGCTCTTGGGCAGCAAAGCCCGCACCACTTAGAGGAGGGTTCATGGCCAGTATCACACTGAAAGACGTGGCCAAAGTCTTCAGCGGCAATGTGCAAGCCGTACACGACTTGTCGCTGGAGATTGCGCACGGTGAGATCGTCTGTCTTCTGGGTCCGTCGGGATGCGGGAAGACGACGACACTCCGGTTGATCGCAGGCTTCGAAGGCCCCACCTCAGGTGAACTGTGGATCGGGGACCGCCTCGTATCAAGCGCGCGTTCTGTCGTAGCGCCAGCCCGCCGCAACCTGGGGATGGTGTTTCAGGACTACGCCGTCTGGCCACACCGAAACGTGATGGACAACGTTGCCTACCCACTGAAGATACGCAAAGTCTCCAGGGCAGAACGCCAGAAGCGCGCCCAGGAAGCCATCGGATTGGTGGGACTGTCTGGACTTGAGAAGCGCTTTCCAGAGCAGTTATCGGGGGGGCAACAACAGAGGGTTGCCCTCGCGCGCGCCCTCGTCGGTGAACCTGAAGCGCTTCTCCTCGATGAGC
This sequence comes from Candidatus Acetothermia bacterium, assembly GCA_003551325.1. Classification (GTDB taxonomy): domain Bacteria; phylum Bipolaricaulota; class Bipolaricaulia; order Bipolaricaulales; family Bipolaricaulaceae; genus B1SED10-245. The sequence goes on from PUMK01000082.1 coordinate 1,949, forward strand.
CCTTGTCGAACCTTGATGCTAAGCTCCGGGAGAAGATGCGGTTCGAAATCATGGATCTCCACCGGAGGTTGGGACTGACACTGGTGTACGTTACGCACGACCAGTCGGAAGCCATGGTGCTCTCCGACTGGATCGTCGTGATGGACCATGGGCGGGCCGTCCAGATCGGTACACCATGGGATGTGTATCGGACACCGGCCACCCCCTTTGTTGCCGACTTCATCGGTCTGGCAAACTTCCTGCCTGCCGAGCTCGTGGAACGGAATGGAGACCAAGGCACTGCAGAGCTGCCCACACCAGGAGCCCAACGCGTGGCCTGCTCGCTCGCGGACAATGTGGAAGATACGCTGCCAGTTCGCGGCGTTCTCTTTGTCCGGCCCGAAGACGTTCGACTGGTGGAGCCTTCAGAGGGTGACGTGGTGGGAAGCGTCACACGCGCCACGTTCCTGGGAGCGAAGCTGGATGTACGTGTGGATGTGGCTGGGGCCGAATGGCGCACGGAAGCCGCCCCGTGGGAGTCGATTGAGGAGGGAAAGACGATTGGTGTGAGAGCCCAGCGTGCCATCTTCTTCGCATCGGAGGCTGATCAAGATGACGAATCCAAAGGCATCTAGACCCCGGGCAATCGTCCTGGTGGACGGTGAGCATTACCTTCCGGTTATCCAGTCAGCGCTAGAGACGCTGCGCGACAGCTACGCGTTTGTGGGTGGGGTGTTCTTGGGTGGGACTGAGAAGGTGTCCGCGGACGGCACGCTCGGAGATCTCGGAGTGCCTGTGCTGCAAGGTAGCTCTGTCCTGACAACGCTTGAGCAGGCAGTTCGTCGCTTCGATCCTGAAGTTGCTGTGGACTTGTCCGATGAGCCCATCGTAGGCTATCGCGAACGCTTTCAGATGGCGAGCATGCTCCTCAGCCTCGGCATCACGTACGCCGGGAAGGACTTCACGTTCTCCCCCCCCTCACTGCTTGCCATCCGTTCGCCAGCGATCAGTGTGGTCGGAACCGGTAAGAGGACGGGTAAGACAGCGATTGCAGGGCATGCAGCCCGCCTGCTGAAGGACCGATGGAACGTAGGGATGGTGACCATGGGTCGCGGGGGCCCCCCAACACCTGAGGTGCTCGACGGGCGCTCCCTCAATCTCAGTCTCGAGGCGCTCATCGGTTATGCTGACCAGGGTCTGCACGCAGCGTCAGGGTGCTTTGGCCACGCCTACATGACCGGCGTGCTTGTCATCGGATGCCGCCGCTGCGGTGGGGGCATGAGCGGCGGGGAACCGTTCGTGAGCAACGTAGCAGAGGGCGCGGAAATCGCTGAACAGGCAGGCCTTGACCTCGTGATCTTCGACGGAAGCGGCGCCACGGCTCCTCCCATTGCCGTGGACCGCCAGATGCTGATCGTCGGTGCCCACCAACCCGTCGACTACGTGGGAGGTTACTTCGGACCTTACCGGATCCGTCGGAGCCATTGTGTGATCCTGACGGGATGCGAGCCCCCGTTGGCGGACACCGCCAAGGTCGATGCAATGGAGGAAGCCGTGCGGGCAGTGAACCCCAGCATCCCAGTGTTCCGAACAGTCTTCCGACCTCGGTTGGAACGTGACGTTGACGGAAGCCGTGTGTTCCTTGCAGCAACCGCACCCCCAGCAATCCTCCCACGCTTGGTTGAGCATCTGGAGGAGCACCATCGCTGCAGGGTTGTTGGGTCCTCGCCCCACCTCTCGAACCGGCCCAAACTCCAACAGGACCTGTCCTCGGCACCCCCCTTCGATGTCCTTCTTGTAGAACTGAAGGCCGCAGGGGTAGACGTTGCGGCGCGAAGTGCGTTGTCTCAGGGACGCGAGGTCGTATTCGTTGACAATGAACCCGTAACTGACCGGCAACAAGAACTCGATGCCACGGTTGAGCGCCTCGCCTTCGAAGCTATTGCATCAAAGGGAGAAGCAGACACGCATGGATGACCCCACGGTTCGACGCTTCAAGGACCTCTCTGCTGCTATCGAGCGGGGATATCAGGACGGTCAGACCGATTACTGGTTGCCACCCCACGTTGTCACGGAGAACGGCCAACCGATCGGGCGCATCCGTTCCGGTGATGCCGTCATCTTCTGCTGCCGCCGTGGTGAGCGTGAGATCCAGCTTACAAGAGCATTCGTGGAACCCACGTTTGACGCCTTCCCCAGGCCCAAGCTCTCACCTCTGACGTTTGTCCCTCTCACGCTCTACCATCCCAGCCTGCGCCATCTCCCGGTGGCGTTCACCCCACGGTGTGTCGAGCAGACTCTGGGTGAAGTCATCGCCGACCGGGGAAGCTCACAGCTGCGTCTCGCCGAGGAAGAGAAGTTCGCGCACATCACATACTTCCTGAGCGGCGGTCGCACCACGCCCTTTCCCGGGGAGAAGGACCATTCGGTCCCTTCTTCACTTGACGACCCCACCCGAGCTCTCGACAAGTTGAAAGCGGCCCTGGTTGAGGAGCTCAGGGCAACGCCGATCCTTGCCGCCATGAATGTGGCAACCGGGGACATCATGGGACACTCAGACAGTTTCCCCACCAAGGTCGCTTGTGCGGAAGCTGTCGATGGATTGCTCTCCTCCATCATTCACCATGGACAGAGACGGGGCTACTGGATCGCCATCACGGCCGATCACGGACTTCTGGAAGACAACGGCCCCCCGGACGGGCCCGTGAATGTAAGCCACACTACCAATCCCGTTCCCTTCACACTCATCGGGCCTCAGGGCGAACGCCCTGACCTGACCGGAGATGGCATCCTCGCCGACGTAGCTCCGACCCTGCTTGCTCTGCTAAAGCTGCCACAGCCCCAGGCGATGTCAGGGCAGACCCTCCTTCGCGGAGCCGCGCCCCACGCGAAGCAGGTCATGCTGGTCGTGCTCGATGGTTGGGGCCTGGGAACCAGAGCACACCAAAATCCTATATCGGAGGCCAACACCCCCTGTTGGGATGGCCTTGCAGCCGGTCCCATCGTCCATCTGGAAGCTTCCGGTGCATCGGTCGGCCTTCTCCCCGGTCGGAAGGGGAACTCCGAGGCAGGACACGTGAACCTCGGTGCCGGGAGGATTGTGCCACAGGACGAACTCCGTATTCAGAAGGCGATCGACGCGGGAACATTCGCCGAGAACCCCGCTTTCTCACAGGCACTTGCCCACGCCCGAGCCCGTGGTGGGGCACTGCACCTTCTGGGTATGCTCTCTGAACAGAGTTCGCACGGCTCGATGGATTACGTGATCCAGCTCCTCCAGCTCGCCCGACGCGAGCGATTCAGTCCGGTCTACATTCACCTGATCACCGACGGAAGGAGTACGCAACCCGGCACAGCCCCGGAACTCATGCGTACGTTTGACCGAGAACGCAAAGCGCTCAACGTAGGACAGGTGGTAACGCTTATCGGCCGGGGCCTTGCTCTGGATAGGGGCGGCGACTATACGGGCAAGACGCAACAGGCGTTTCGGGCGCTAACCGAAGGCACAGGTACCCTCATCGCGACACCCCGCTGAACCTCCGTGCGTCCGCCTCGGTTTCGGCACAATCGGACATCGTTCTCCAGGCCGGGTTATGGACTGTACACCCTCAGTTCTACCCCCGTCCGTATCAGCGCCCGTTGCGCTGGACAGCGCTCTTTGGATTCAGCAGGCATGGATCAGTGATCGAAGGCCGCTCGTAGCTCACCGTCTGCGAAGCCGGACGGTGGCGCGTTGCTCTGTCCTGGCTAGCTGAGCCAGTCGAGCGCGGAGGCTCTCGGGGAGGATCCCTTCGTTCATCGCCTTGCGTAGCTTGTCCAGGCTAAGTGAGGAGAACGATTCCCAGAGACCCGCGTCCCGGATGATAGCCTCAAGATCCGAGCGCTCGGCGTCGTCGGCTCGGGGAAGCGCCACGACCTCCCGCTCGTCGATAACGGCTTCCATCGCGCTTCCTACAACCACGGTATAGCCATGCTGACGGGCGTATGCCTGCAGCGCCTCCTCTACTTGACCGATCTCCCGCTTTCGCTCGTCGGTGTAGGCCTTGACGTCCTCTTTGAGCGCGGCCAGCCGATCTACGAGCGCCACACCGGGTTCCCCAAGATATGCGTTTGCCGGAAGGGCCTCCACGACCAGACGATGCCCCTTGGCTGGACAGATCGTCAGGTAATCACACCACGGGCACAGTGCTGACTCCCGGGGCGGGAAGGTGTCTGCCGCTTCTATGACCCTGATGCGCCGGACGATATCCTGCTTCAGCGCCTCGAGTTCCAACGGCGTCCTTGTGGTCACAAGTCGTTCATCGTGCCTGAGGTAGTGCCATACAAGGCGGACCTCTTGCGCATGGGGAAACCGCATCTGCGTCGCCAACGCATACCAGCCCGCCTGCTGGTCACGCGCCGCCTCCCCAGGAGTGGGCAGGCGCGTGCTCGTCTTGTAGTCGTGTACTTCGTAGACACCGTCACCGCGCTTGGTGAGGCGATCGAGATACCCGCGCAACACGGTCCCGCCCGCAAGCGGGATCTCGAACGGAACCTCGAGCCCGAGGACAATGCCCTCCTCGAATGGAGCGTGGCGGGCGTAGTAGTGCTCCAGGCATTGCTCCCCCACCTTCCTGTAGCCCTCCGGCGTGGTCCCTTCCCTGACGATGCGCATGTCATCCGTCCATGTCGCCTTCCACAGCGCCTGATAGTGTGTGCGCACCGCGGGCCATGAAGGGATGACACCATGACCCACTTGCTCGTAGAGCCACTCAAGCACATCGTGGACCACCGTGCCCAGGCACGCCTCGACGCTCGGCCCCACATCAACCCGAACCCGGTCGATGTACCGAAACCTATACTGCAACGGACACGTGTCGTATGTCCCAAGCTTGGAATACGAGTACTGCGCCATGGCACCTCATTCTGCGTTGTCCGTAGCCCCCAACACAAGGGCAGGCAGAGGCTTCACCCGTCGGTGTCACCCGTTCTGAGACAGGCAGTTCCCCCACGGGAAGGCCGGCGCGTCGCGGGTCTGCAGAAGCGAACGGCCGGGCGCAACGAGAGATAGCGCGGCACATGCTGGCGGTAGTGTGCGAAGCGCTTGCCGTACCTCCGGGAGAGGAAACGCTCTTCCTCGAGGGTCAGCCGATGAAGGAGGGGCGTCACAACGAGGAAGTAGAGGAGGAACGCGACCGGGCCGCGCCCCTTGGCACGGCCCGGTTAGCAGTCCGGACGTGAAGCGCTCCCTCAGTTGCCTAACATCCTCCGCACAACCTCATCGCGGAACTCCTTCATGAGTTCGTTCATCGCCTCATCGGGCTCCACAAGCTCGCGCGCTGCTTCAGCAGAGATCAACGATGCGGTCAGCGTTGGTGTTTCCCCGCTCAGATCGATGGTCACCTTGCCGAGATAGTTTCCGTACTCGTGAGCTTGAACGATCAGCGTATCGTTCACCCACTCGCCCTCTGGAAGTCGGGTGTGGCTGTGCCCATCAACGAACAAGTCGATCCCCGCGACATGCGTCACGACCTCACTGGAGTCTTTGATACCTACATGTCCAAGGGCGATTACAAGGTCGACGTTGTACTCAGCGCGGAGGATCTCCACATACTTCCGCGAAGCCTCTTCCATGTTTCCGAACTCAATGCCCACGATGTTCCGGGGGTGCGTGGTGGTGTACGTGTCGGAGGTGGCAAGCCCAAAGATTCCGACGGTGAAGTTCCCCACTTCCTTCACCACGTAGGGGTTGAACAGAAGCTCCCCGTCCTTGAACACGTTCGTTGCCACTAGGTCGAACGTCATCATCTCCTCC
>PUMK01000163.1 GCA_003551325.1 Candidatus Acetothermia bacterium
CGGTGTGTCCGCCATGCGCTCGAGCACGTGGAATGTGATGAGCGGCGGGTGTGGGTGGTGGGCATGGGGAAGGCCTCGGCACGGATGGCGGCCTCTGTGGAGTCCGTCCTTGGGGAGCGGGTGAGCGGAGGTCTCGTCATTACGGCCGAGGGTTGCTCCGTGGCCACACGCAAGGTACGGGTGCTGGAAGCGGGGCACCCCCTCCCCGATGAGCGTGGCGTCAAGGCCGCTCAGGAACTCGCGGAACTGGTCACGGAGGCGGGAGACGATGAACGCATCCTGTGCCTGATTTCCGGTGGTGGATCAGCGTTGGCCAGTCTGCCGGCGGAAGGCGTTGCGCTTGAGGATCTCCGGAGCACGGGGGAGCTTCTCCTTCGTTCAGGGGCGACCATCGGGGAGCTCAACGTTGTCCGCAAGCATCTGGAGGTCCTGAAGGGCGGTGGTCTTGCCCGTCTGGCGGCTCCAACGGCCGTCTTGTCGCTCATCCTGTCCGATGTGGTGGGCGATCACCTAGAGGCGATCGCCTCCGGTCCCACAGCGGCCGACCCCAGCACGTTCGCCGACGCCCAGACGGTGCTCGAGCGTTACGGGTTGTGGGAGAGAGTTCCGCTGGCTGTGCGCGGGCGCATTGAGGCGGGGGTGGCGGGTCGTATCCCCGACACGGTCAAGCGCGGTGCGGACGTTCTGAAGCACGTTCAGAATCGGATCATCGGTTCGGGGTCGATCGCGGCGGAGGCGGCCTTCAAGCGCGGTGTGGAACTCGGCTACCATGGGTTGCTCCTCAGCACCACGGTGGAGGGCGAGGCCCGCGAGGTGGGCACAGTCTGTGGGGCGCTGGTCCGGGAGGTCGTGTCCTACGGGCGTCCGCTATCGCCTCCGGCGCTCCTCATGTTCGCTGGGGAGACCACGGTCACCGTGCGGGGCACCGGTCGGGGGGGGCGCAACCAGGAACTGGCGCTCTCAGCGGCGATGACGCTCGAGGGATGGCCGGGCGCTGTCGTATGCGCTTTCGGGACCGACGGTCGAGACGGACCGACCGATGCCGCGGGAGCTGTGGTCGATGGTGGGACGGTGGCCAGAGTCCGCAAATGTGGGCGTGATCCCCGGGCAGCGCTTGCCGACAACGACACGTACCACGCGCTTGCGGCTTCGGGAGATCTGATGATCACAGGGCCCACGGGAACGAACGTCGCGGATCTCTATTTTATGTTGGTGGACAAGGGGGAACGATGATCAAGGCAGAGAGTGGGACGAACCTGATGGTGCGGCTCAAGGATGGCGAGCGACTACCGGACGCGCTTCTAGAACTGGACAACCGTGCAGCGGCCATCGTTGCCGGCATTGGCATGCTGCGGGATGTGGTGATGGGCTATTGGGACGGCCAGCGCTACGTTGAGGAGCCTGTGGATGTGCCGGTGGAACTCCTGTCCTGTCAGGGGAACATCGCTGAGCTCGACGGAAAGGCGGTCCTGCATGCCCATGTGGTGGTTGGGCACAAAGACATGAGCACGATGGGAGGTCATCTCATCAGGGCAACGGTGCAAAACACCGCAGAACTCGTCCTCGTTGCGCTCCCGGGGGTGCGGATGGAGCGCAAGCTGGAAGCGACAGGGCTTCCTGGGCTGTACCCCACGCAGGGACCAGGGATGTAGCATTACGGCGTTTGGGTGCTCCTTTGTTCAGGCTGTGTTGCCGCACATCGTCCTCGCCGGTCTGCCCCACCTGAGCTACCGGGCGTAGAACGCGGGACGGCGGTCGGCGAGCACATCGTTCCACGGGTTGATGTGCTTGTCGTGGGATCGCTCGGGATCGAGTTCGATCACCCGGACCTCCTCGGTTTCCTCCGGAGAACGGGCCAGGAGCTCTCCGGTGGGGGCGACGATCTGCGAAAGCCCGGTGAAGCGCAGGGCTCGGCCGCCTCGCTCCTCCAAACCCACACGGTTGGCGGTCACGGTGAACACCCGGTTCTCCATCGCACGCACGACCATCGTGCGTTGGGCGATCCCCGGCATCACCAAGTTGGAGGGATGGGCAATGATCTCCGCACCCTGCAGGGCCAGGGTACGCGCGGATTCAGGAAAATAATGGTCGAAACAGATCATCACGCCTACCCGGGCTCCGGCAACGGGTACCACGGGGAACGGCGTATCCCCCGGTGTGAACCACCGCTTCTCCTCGGAGAAGAGGTGTACCTTGCGGTACAGGGCCAGCATGCCTCCGGGCCCGACCGCCACCGCGGCGTTGTAGATCTGGTCACCCTCACGCTCAGCGAGGCCGGCCACAAGGTGCGCACCGAGTTCGCCAGCCATCGTGATCAGTTCGTGCGTTGTGTCGCCCGCCGGCACAACCTCGGCGAGCGCCCGTACTTCGTCGTGGGATGTGAACACATAGCCTGTGTTGAAGAGTTCCGGCAGCACCCAGAGGTCGGCCCGTTCCGAGCCGATGAGCTCGCGCACGCGCCGTAGGTTGGCCCCCACCTCCCCGAATCGCGGTCGCATCTGCACATAGCCTACGCGCATCACGCCTGCACTATACACCACCGAGCGCCCCACCCGGTAACGCCGCCCGAGCACCACCGTCGCCCTCCGACCAACCCCGTTCGGGCTCCCCGTTACAATGGGCGGGTGGAGGTGGTACTGTGCCACGAGAGATAACGCGTGATGAGCTGAAACGCCGGCTGGATCAAGGCGATGATCTGGTGGTGATCGAGGTTCTCTCTCCGGAAGCGTTTGCGGAGGGACATATACCGGGTGCCGTGAACATTCCCCTGGCCGAGATCGGCCACACGGCGAAGGAGCGCTACGGACGAGAGCAGGAGATCGTCGTCTATTGCGGCAGTCTCGAGTGTACGGCCAGTCCGACGGCGGCCAAGAAGCTGGAGAGCGTCGGGTTTCACAACGTGTGGGACTACGCCGGCGGAAAGCTCGACTGGGAAGAAGCCGGTTATCCCTTGGAGAAGGGACCCCTGGGTGCCTGAGCGCACGCGGGGGATGTGACCACGGTGGAGGGCGAACGGCGTCTGAGGACGGCAGGCGGAGTGGCCTATGGGGCTGCGGTGCTGATCTTCATGTCCACGGTGTTCGGGGTGTTCGCCGGGCCCCTCAACGGCGCGGAAGACCCTGTGGTGGACCCGGTGATCCTCTTGACCGGCGCTATGTGGATGGTCATCCTGCTCATTCCCTTCTGGGCGCTCCGTTGGGTGACGGTCGATCGCCTGGTGCGGCGGGTTGCGGGACTGTTCGTCGCCACGTTGGTTCTTGGGCAGCTCCCGCTTGTGTGGACGGCTTTGGCGGACGCGTCGCCTCCCCTCTCCGTGGTCGTGTTTCTGTGGGTCGTCTGGGTCGCCCACATCATCGTGGGGCTTGCGCTGGGACTCCTCCTCAGACGTCGGCCCGATGGACTGCAGGGCCTCCACGTCGAGCTCTCCTGGGCACTCATCGCTTACATCGCTATGGATGCGGCCCATAGGGCGCTGCCAACGCTGCTGGTACCCTTGTCCGGCGTGGCGTTGACGGTGGTGTACATCGGGCTGGGGATTGCCTACCGTAGGGCTGCTTCCGCCTCAACGACCACGTAGCGGTGCCCCACGGCTATTCCGTCGCGAGGTGGTCGTGGATCTTGGGCATCCATGATGAGACCGTGATCCCCTGAGGGCACTGCGCTTCACATGCCTGGCAGGCGGTGCACCGGTCGGCCCTCTTTGACGCATCCATCATCCGGTAGCCGAGTTTCCCCCGCCTGAGATCGTCGAACACAACTGCGTTGTTGTACTGCTCGAACACCCGCGGGATGGCCACCCCGCTGGGACAGGGAAGGCAGTACCCACAGCCGGTGCAGGGGACGGGCCTCTGGGCCCTGAAGGCCTCCCGGATCCGCGCGAGCAGGGCACGCTCTTCATCGGTCAGGATGCCTGGTCCCGATCGTCCGGCTTCGACGACGTTCTCCTTCACCTGGGCCAGGTTGCTCATGCCGCTCAACACGAGCGACACCTCAGCCTGATCCCACAGCCAATGGAGCGACCAGGCAACGTGTGACCACGGACGGTCGGCCTCGTTCCAGAGCGTGGCCACCTGTGGTGGGGGCTCCTTCGCCAGCTGCCCGCCCCGTAGGGGTTCCATGATCACCACGCCCAGGCCGCGCTGGGCAGCGTAGTGCAATCCGGCTCTTCCGGCTTGGTGTTCGACATCAACATAGTTGTACTGGATCTGGCAGAGGCTCCATCCTTCGTAGGCGTTCACGATGTCCTTGAACACGTGGAGTTTGTCGTGGAAGGAGAACCCCAGGTGGGCGATCCTCCCGTGGGCCATCTGCCGCTCCGCCCACGGCAGCACGCCGAGGTCGCGGAGCTTGGTCCAGCTCTTCTCGTTCAGGGCATGGAGCAAGTAGAAATCAACGGCGTCTCTGTCGAGGCGCGTGAGCTGTTCGTCAAACACACGATCGAAGTCGTCGGCCGTTTCCACCTTCCACGCTGGCAGTTTGGTGGCGATCTTGGCCCGATGACGATCGGCCCCTTGGAGGAGCTTTCCGAGGAACGTCTCCGACGCCCCGCCGTGGTACGCATAGGCTGTGTCGATGTAGTTGACGCCGTGGTCCAGGGCGTAACGGATCATCGCTTCGGCCTTGGGCGTATCGATGTTCGCCGGATCGTCCCCGATGGTGGGCAGGCGCATCGCCCCGAACCCGAGGGCGGAGGGCTTGAAGTCAAGGCGGCCGCACGTTCGAAGCTTCATGCCTTGAAGATAACGGCCCACGGGCGACCGTCAACCTGCCGGGTGCCGGGCTCTCCCGGTATCATGAGGGTGTGGGACCCGCGGGTCCCCTATGTGGCGAACGATGGGTGTGCACGTGGAGCGGCGGCAGTTCGAGAAGTGGGTGCGGGAGGCGCTGGACGAGCTCCCGGCCTCGTTTCGCCCGTACCTCAAGGGTCTCGAGGTCCGTGTGGAGGACTATCCGCAAGAGGAGCTCATGGAGGCGTGGGGCCTCACCCCACCCGACTACCCGTTCGGGATCTACGATGGTCCGTCCCTCCCCGATGTCGACGACCGCGACGGTTTTGACGGGATCATCGTGCTCTACCGACGGCCGATGGAGGAGTGGAGCCGTACCGAGCACGAGCTCCGTGACCAGATCCGTCGTACGGTGTACCACGAACTCGGCCATCGCTTGGGCTTCCCCGAGGAGGAGATGCCCGATGCGTTGCGCGGTGGTGTGGGGGGCCGCTGGGCGTCGGACGCTCTGCGCAACGAAGCATCGCGCTTCCTCCGGCAGGCCCGCCATGATGCCGCGGCGGCGCGTTGTCTCCTCAACGAGGGCGCCTGTGACTGGGCGCTCGACGCTGCCCTGTCGGCCGCTGAGCGGGGGTTGCGTGCTGCGCTGATGGCTGGCGGTCACGATCCGGATGCGCTGACCGAGGATGGAATCGGTGAACTCCTCGGGCGGTTGATCTCCGACGATCGTGGTTGGCGCGACTACAGGGCGTTCGTTCGGCTCGACCGTGTGAACACAGGGATGGGCGCAGCTTCCCTCCCAACGCCGGCTGAGCGGGTGCGCAGGAGGGTGGCAGCGGAGGCCGTCGATCTTGCAGATCGTCTTTTGGAAAGCATCTCCAGGGAGGTGGACCGATGAGCGAGACGACAGAACGCTCGATCAACGAGTCGGTCGTGCGGCTTCTTCAAGGTGACATCAGCACGCAGGATACCGATGCAGTGGTCAACGCTGCCAACCCGGACCTCGCCCCGGGTGGCGGTGTAGCCGGGGCGATCCACCGGGCGGGCGGACCTGAGCTCACCGAAGCTTGTGCCCGTATTCGGCGCGAGCGAGGGCCCTTGCCTACGGGGAAGGCCGTGATCACCCCAGGGGGTGCGCTCTCCGCGCTGTGGGTCATCCACACGGTGGGCCCGGTGTGGTACGGGGGCACCGGCGGTGAACCGGAACTCCTGGCGTGTTCGTATCGGGCGTGCCTTGCCATCGTTCGGGAGCAGGGGCTGCGCACGGTGGCGTTTCCCAGCCTGTCCACGGGGGCTTACGGTTACCCCTTGGAAGAGGCGGCCTCCGTGGCGCTGGCAACCGTTGTTGCCGACCTTCGCGAGCACAAGGACACGCCTGTTGAGGTGCGGTTCGTGCTCTTCTCCGCGCGAGATCTCGCCGCGTACGCGGCCGCCTTGGAGGCGTTCGCCGACGGGTAGCGCAGCCCTTGCCTGGCGGGCAGCGGCGAACCTCCTATAATCCTCAGCATGCATGCAGAACATGTGAAACCCGCGCAACCAAGGAACACGGCGCAAGTCCGCTTCCCCGATGGACGGGTCTTCGAGGGTCCAGTGGGGACGCCACTGTGCGCGTACACGCAGGCCGCCTACCCCGATGCCGACGTACCGCCCCTGGCGGGGGTGGTCGATGGTGCGTTACGGGAGCTTTGTACGCAGGTCGTGCGGGACGCGGAGCTTCGACCGACCTTCCTCACCGACTCGGAGGGCATCCGCATCTACACGCGCTCGCTCAGCTTCCTACTGGTGGCCGCGGCGCGCGAGCTGTATCCGGGGGCACGGCTCATCGTCGATCACTCGGTCCCCTTCGGGGGCTATTACTGCCGCGTCCTCGGTCGCGATCCCTTGTCCGCCGAGGAACTCAAGGCCCTCGAGGGGCGCATGCGGGAGCTTGTCGAACAGGATCTCCCCATCGTCAAGGAGGAGGTGCCTCCCGAGGATGCGCAGGCCTGGTTCGCCGAGGACGGGGCCGCCCACAAGGCGGAACTGTTCGCCGACGCTTGGGACCGGCCAACCGTACCCCTGTACCAGCTCAGAGAGTTTCGCGATTATTACTTCGGACCGCTCGTTTCGTCGACCGGTTACCTTCGCTACTTCGCGCTCGTCCCCTATCACGATGGGTTCATCATGCGCTTCCCCCGGCGTGAGCGGCCGACCGAGCTTCAGGAGCTCGAAGACTATAGCGTTCTGTGGCAGGTGTTCCAGGAGTACGTGCGATGGTTGGAGCTCCTGGGTGTGTTCGATGCGTGGAGCGTCAGCGAGGCGGTGAAGAGCGGGCGCATGCGCGAGGTGATCCTCGTTTCCGAGGCCCTCCACGAGCTTCGTGTGGGGGAGATCGCCCAGCGCATCGCCGAGCTTCCCGAGGAGCGCCGACGCGTGGTCCTCGTTGCCGGTCCCTCATCGGCGGGGAAGACGACATTCTCCAAGCGACTCGCCGTGAAGCTCCTCGCCCAGGGTCTGCGCCCTTACCCGGTGGCCATGGACGATTACTTCTTCTCCAGAGAGGAGATGGGCCGACGGGGTTTGACGGACTTCGACGACCTGTCGGCGGTCGACCTCGCGCTCTTCCACGAGCAGGCGGAGCAGCTTCTCGAGGGCCGGGCGGTGCGCCTTCCCCGGTTCGATTTCCCCAGCGGGGAGCGTCAGGCCGGCCAAGAACTCAAGCTCCGCCCGGGCGCGGTGCTGTTGGTGGAGGGTCTCCACTGCCTGAACCCGGCGTTTCTCCCCGGAGAGCTCGGCACGCACGCGTTCCGCATCTACGTGTCGGCCCTGACGCAGCTCAAGCTCGATGACCACGTGCGGCTGTCCACGACCGACACCCGGCTCATTCGACGCGTGGTCCGCGACGTCGCTTACCGGGGCTACAGCGCCGAGGACACGTTGCGGTTGTGGGCCAACGTACGCCGGGGGGAGAAGCGCAACGTGTTCCCCTATCAAGGAC
>PUMK01000051.1 GCA_003551325.1 Candidatus Acetothermia bacterium
CGATGTGCTCCACGGTCCCCAGAAGCTCTCCGACGATGATGAAGTCACCGATGACGAAAGGCCTGTCCAGCACGATGGAAAGCGAGGCAAAGAGGTCTCGGAGCACATTCTGCACGGCGAGGGCAATGGCCACACCGCCGATCCCCAACCCGGCGATCATGGAGGTGACCTTGATCCCTACGTTGTCGAGGGCCACAAGCACGATGACTGCCCACAGAACGAGATTGGCAATGTACCCCAGCGCCCGGACGGTGGTCGCCGTGGCCGCATCTTCGTCCATCTTCTGCCGCGTGTAGCGGGCCAACCAGAACGAGATGGCTCCGCTTCCCCAGAACGCCACCTGAAGGTGGACGGCGAGCGTCACGACAATGGAGACGCCGCGCGCGGCAGCCGGAGGAAGCGCAACAACAAGCGAGCCCGCGTAGACGCCGACAGCGACAAAGAAGAACCTCCGCGTTCTGCGGATGAGGTCCACCAGTCCCCGCTGCCAGGTGGGGGCCCGTTCGACATCGTACACCGCGACCTTGCGTGCCAGGAGGACCTTAACGGTTGCCAGCAACAGGGCCACACCGACACCCACACCAAGCGCCAGGCCCCACAGCCACAACGCGTTTCCGTACACCTCGCTGGTAAAGACGTTCATCCGGTCACCCCCGTGCACAACCAAGAGCCATTCTACGCGGCACCGTGGGCCGTCAGCCACACCGTGTCACACCGTCCTTGTGCTCGCCACGCGCTACCGGCCATAATCCCTCGTCAGGAAAGGAGACATACGATGAACGAGCAGATCAACAAGGCGCTCAACGAGCAGATCAACGCTGAGCTGTACTCAGCGTACATGTACCTGGGGATGGCCACGCACCTCGACGCGGAGAGCCTACCCGGGTTCGCCCACTGGATGAAGCTGCAGGCAAGAGAGGAAGTTGAACATGCGCTTCGCCTCATGGACCACATCGCCGACCGAGGGGGGCGTGTGGAGTTGGCGGCGATCGAGCAACCGCCCAGCCAATACGGTACACCGCAGGACGTCTTCGAGAAGTCGTTGGCCCACGAGCAGGAAGTGACCCGCCTCATCCACCAGCTCTACGCGTTGGCGGTGGAACAGAAAGACTACCCGGCCCAGATCATGCTGCAGTGGTTCATCGACGAGCAGGTCGAGGAGGAGAAGACCGCTGGAGAGATTCTCGACACCTTGAGGCGCATCGGCGATCGAGGCCACGTTCTGGTCAGCTTCGACAGACAACTGGGCAGCCGCCAGGCAGGCTGAACCGACAGCCGTCGAGGCGCACCCGAGGGCGAAGTGTGGGCCCCCACGGACGCAATCCTGGGGGCCTTTACCTTTGGCATGCCGGGCAGAAGAACGTGCTGCGACCGCACTGCACACATCGGAGCACGGTGCCCCCGCATCGCAGACACGGGGCACCCTGACGGCCGTAGACGCTCAGTTCCGCGGCAAAGCGCCCCCGCTCGCCCCCCGGCCCACAGTAGCCGTTGTCGCTCAGCGTGGTTCCCTGCTGGTCGATGGCTTCGCCGAGCACAGCCGGAATAGCCGCACGTAGGCGCAGGCACTCGTCATCCCCCAACGAATCCGCCGGCCGGCGCGGATCGATCCCGACACGGAAGCAGATCTCGGAAGCGTAGATGTTGCCAATCCCCGCAATCTTTCGCTGATCCATAAGCCACACCTTGACCGGCATGCGCGAACAGGAGAGCTTCTCGTCAAGCCAGCCCAGCTCATCGAGCGCCTCCGGACCCAAGGGAAGCTCAACCGCCGAGCCCTCAACCACGCACACCGTGGCCAGCCTGCGCTGGTCCACGAGCACCATGGTCCCGGTGGACAATCGCCACACCACCCTCACACGAGCATCGTCCGACGGCATGCCCCACATCAGCCGTCCCGTCATCCGGGGATGCACGACAACCGTCTGCCCACCATCCGTGTGCAGCAGCACGAACTTCCCCCTTCGACGCAAGCTGTGCACCTTCGTCGGGGTTCGGACCCGCGCCAGTTCTGCCTCCAGCACACGGTCCACGGCCTGCACCTCGTGCAAGACTGCACCCTCAACACGGGGTCCAAGCCCACGCACCATGGTCTCCACCTCGGGGAGTTCGGGCACGCCGACTACCGTCGTTCGTAGATACGCTCGCCCCCGAGCAGCGTCATCTCGACCCGTACCTGCTCACGAGGGGACGTACGAGGATCAGCGGACAACACCACCAGATCAGCGCGGTAGCCTTCGGCAATCCGACCCATCTCCCGGTCAGCGCAGACTGCCCAAGCCGAACCCATCGTGTACGCCCGAAGCGCGTCCTCGAGATCCACGCGCTGCACCGCATGGGGAGGTGCCAGCACCGCCGCGACCCCTGAGAGGGGCCCCATCGGCATCCCGTCCGACCCGAAGGCCATCGGTATACCACGCTCCAGTACCCACGCGTGCGGGTCGATCCTTTCCGCACGCTCGACGCCGAGGCGTGTCTCGTACATACCCCCGGCACCGCCCCAGTTGGCCACAAAATTCGGCTGCATGGAGGCCACGAGTCCCAGCGTTGCCATCCGGCCCAGCTGCTCTTGGGAAGCAAGCTCCAGATGTTCGACACGATGCCGATCCTCGGGGATCGTCCCCGTAGCCAAGGCAGCACAGAGCACGAGTTCGATGGCCCGCTCTCCAATCGCGTGCACCGCCAGTTGGAGTCCGGCATCGCTCGCACCACGCCACAGGCGTGTCAACTGCTCCTCGTCCATGAGCAGCGTGCCGCGGGTTCCGGCATCTGCGTAAGGTTCGTCCAGCGCGGCACTGCCGGCACCCACGGATCCATCGAGGAACGCCTTGAGCCCTGCGACGCGCAGAAGCTCGTCGCCAAAACCCCGCTCAAGCTCCAATTGCACGAGTGCTTCGAGCATCCTCCAGGGGAGGTAGAGAAAGGCCCGCGTCTGCAGCAAACCCCGCCGCCTTGCTGCCTGGTAAGCACGCATCGCCACGCCCCCACCCATATCGGCCACCGCAGTGATCCCCAACGCTGCAGCATGACGCGAGGCCTCCGCCAGTGCCTCCACTTCCTCTTCCCTCTCCAAGCGGATCCCTGCCAGGAGTTCCCAAGCCGGTTCTTCCCTCAGGTGCCCACGGTCCCGGTCGACCAGCTCGCCCTCCGGGGCCAAGCAACGCGCCAGGGCGAGCGTGTTACACACAGCCAGGTGTCCGTCCACACGCACCGCGCACACGGGTTGGCGCGGAACCGCGCGGTCCAAGTCCTGAAGCTCAAGATAACGTCGCTCAGGCCACCTAGACTCGTCCCAGCCACGACCGACAACCCATTGCCCGGGGCGCTCTCGGGCCGCCTCGCCAAGCATCTCCAGGGCATCGGAGAGCGAGCGCGCAGGAGTCAGGTTCACAAAGTACGTGAGCTCGAGGCCCGTCTGTAGGAAGTGCGTGTGGGCATCGAAGAAGCCCGGCAGCAGGGCCTTCCCGGAAAGGTCCACCATCACTGTTCGGTCATCGCGCAAGCGCACGACCTGCCTGAGCGGCCCCACCGCTTTGATGCGACCGCAGGAGATGGCAACCGCGTCGTGCGAGGGATCACCCAAGGGGAGCACACATCCATGAAGAATCCGTTCGGCACCCATACTCCCAGCATTATAGCAGGCGGTGTGCCCCAATCCTCAAGACGGAGTAGGATAGGGGTTGTGAGAACACTGGTGTTGAACCCGGACGCGTCAGGTATCGGTCAAGCGGCGGAGTGCATCTGCCAGGATGGACTGGTGGCATTCCCCACGGAGACCGTCTATGGCCTCGGCGCAAACGCCCTATCCGCGAGTGCTGTTGCCCGGGTGTTTGAGATCAAGGGCCGCCCCCGGTTCGATCCCACGATCGTCCATGTCGCGCATCCCGAGACGGTCAACACCCTGTGGAAGTCGATCCCACCACTTGCCGAGAAACTCCTGGACCTCTTCTGGCCAGGGCCGCTGACACTCGTGCTCCCCAAACACAAGACGGTACCCGACATCGTCACGGCCGGGCTTCCCACGGTGGCTGTCCGCATGCCCTCGCACCCTGTGGCGCTACGGCTGATCGAAGCGTCGGGCCGTCCTATCGCCGCGCCCAGCGCCAACAAGTTTGGTCGATCGAGCCCCACGCACCACGACCATGTGTTGAGCGATCTCGACGGCCAGGTCGATGTCATCCTCGCCGCCGGACCGTCCGCAGTGGGCATCGAATCCACCGTGCTCTCACTCGCCGAAGACCCCCCACGCCTGCTTAGGCCAGGAGGGACGGCGCTGGAGGTGCTTCGCGAGATCGTTCCAGATCTCCGTGTGGATAGCCCTGTGGGTCCCTCGAGTTCTCCTGGAACACTTCCCAGACACTACCTACCCCGAACACCCCTGTTCCTCCTCGAAGAGGAGACGCCATCGGGAAGGGGTGCGTACATCGACCGCCGTCGCTGTGGAATGCTGGCCTTTGCCCGACAGTGGCAAGCATTCGGCCGGGTCGAGGTCCTCTCTGAGACGGGTGACCTGCGCCAGGCTGCAGCGCGCTTCTTCGCGTCGCTCAGGGTGTTGGACGCGGCGGAGCTGTCGGCCATTGTGGCAGAGCCGGTACCGGAAGAAGGACTCGGATTGGCCATCGCCGATCGTCTGCGCCGGGCTTCATCGGGACGCGCAAGGCTAGCCGGCGATCGGATATGGATGATCCGCTGAATACCAGAAAAGGAGAACTGTCGATGAAGCTGAAAGGTAAGCGCGTAGCTGTACTGATCTCCGATATGTACCAGGAACTCGAATATTGGTACCCCTACTACAGGCTGAAGGAGGAGGGCGCGGAGGTCGTGGCCGTGGGCCCAGAAGTCGCGCAGTACAAGAGCAAGCTGGGTTATCCCGCCAAAGCTGCGCTGGCCGCTGACTCTGCACGCGACCAGGAATTCGACGGGGTCGTGATCCCCGGTGGGTTCGCTCCCGACATCATGCGCCGCAACGCGGCGCTCGTGGAGTTCGTGAGGAAGATGGCCCAATCGGGCAAGGTGGTGGCTGCCATTTGCCACGGCCCGTGGATGCTGTGCTCAGCGAAAGTGCTCGATGGAAAGCGCGTGACGAGCTTCATCGCCATCCGCGACGATGTCGAACACGCCGGCGCAACCTGGGTCGACGAACCGGTAGTCCGCGACTGGAACATCATCACCTCACGCGTCCCCGACGACCTCCCAGCGTTTACCCGGGAGATGATTGCGGCCCTGGTCACCGCATGAGCGTACGCAACAACCTCCGGTAACCCTCAGCAGCCTGCTCAATCTGCACCGCGGGGACACCTTCATCAACCCGATGGGCCTGGCGTTCGTCGCCAGGCCCGTAACCGACTGTGGGTATCGCTCGCCGCCCAGCAGTCTCCACACCGTCGGTGGAGAACCGCCACGCCTTCGTCGGAGGGTGCCCAAGCGCCGACCAGATCTTGTCCGCCCACGGATTCTCCAACGCCTGCCACCACGCAGGGAAGAACTGCTGTACTCGTACACGTTCTCCTGTGTAGAACAGGAGTTCCACCGTCTCCACGGAAACGGGAACCCCACCGTAGTCGTCCAGGAGCGACACAACCGTCTCTCCGCGTACACCCCGTCGATCGAGCAGCCCTGAGCACCGCTCGGGGACCACTGGGGTGGCATCTCCACCCGACACGTACACCGGGACGAGCGTGGCCTGCCCGAGCACCGGATCCACAGGAAGCGGACGCGCCAGCATCGTCTGAAGGTGGCCCATGCACTTGAGCACAGCGTTGTCGCCCAGGTCGGGCATCGACGCGTGCGCCGGACTTCCCTCCACGGTTAACCTCAACACAGCGCGGCCGCGGTGCCCGAGCGCTAGTTCCAAGCCGGTCGGCTCACCCAGAACGACGACATCCGGGATCGGGACAGCGTCAAGTACGTGGGACAGAGCCACACCCTCGGCGGTCTCCTCATGTGGTACGTAGACGAGCAACACCGTCCCCCGTATGCCCTCGGAGACGGCCTCGGCACCAGCGATCTGCGCGGCGATCGCGCTCTTCATGTCCACCGCGCCTCGGCCCCACAGAACACCATCCTCCACCCGTCCGTCAGTAGGTCGATTCCAAGCACTCCTGCCCAGGACAGGAACGGTGTCCATGTGCCCCTGGAGCATGATCGTTGGGCCATCACCGCGGTGCAGCCGTCCCACCACCGTGCCCAACGGTCCGCGTTCGGCCTCGCAGAATCGGCCCAGCTGGCGCAGCAGTTCGTCCGCCAGGTCAGCTTCGCTTCCCGAAAGACTGGGGATACCGACGAGGCGCGCGGCAAGCGCAGCGGGATCCATCATGCGAGGTGGATCTCCACGATGTCGCCATCCTGGACCACATGATCCATCGGTGCATGCTGCCCGTCGAACTTGCCCGATCCCCACAACCGCACAAAGCGCAGCTTCTCCACGAACTCCCGGTGGATGTGCTCGACGAGATCCGTCACCGTCGATCCCTTGCGTAGCGTGTAGGGCTGTTCCATATCGGCCGGCTTACCCGGCTTCTTCGTGTACACGCGCACCACATCACAGACGTCGAACAGTGCCCTGCGCACATCTTCAAGGCCTTGCCCCTCCTCTGCGGCCACAGCCACAACGGGAAACCGACCTGCAGCCCATGACGCTGCACGCGCCGCTCCGTCGGACGACAGATCAGCCTTCGTGGCGAGCACCACAGTCCGGCGCTCCGCCGTCCGCCAGTCAGCGTACCGACTCGGCCCGTCGATCAGCTTCACGTGGCGCTCACTGAGCATCTCCATGATGATGTCCAGCGACGCTTCGCTCTGCTCATCGGAAAGGTCGAAGCACAAAGCCACGGCATCGGCTGTGCGCACAGCACCGAACACCCATCCTTCCGTGTACTCCACACTCACCGGAGGCAAATCCACAAGCTGAATCTGGATATCGTCGTACAGCATCATCCCCGGAACAGGCCGAAAGGTGGACATGGGATACGGCGCGACCTCGGTCTTGGCGTTCGTCAGGGTTGCCACGAGCGCGGACTTGCCAGCGTTGGGGGGCCCGATGAGCACGACCTGCGCCGCGCCCTCCCGCTCCACGTGGAACGTGGGCGCTCCGGACTTACCGGAACGCTTGCGTTGGTCCATCCGCTCCTTGAGCTTGGCCAACCGGCGCTTGATGTCGCCCTGCATCTTCTCCGTCCCCTTGTGTTTGGGGATTGTGGCCAACATCTCCTGCAAGGCATCAAGGCGCTCCTCATCGTTCTTGGCTTGTCCAAACCGCTGGCGCGCGGCCATGAACTCCGGTGTCAGATTCGCAGGCATGGTGTCCTCCGCTATGCATTGTAGAGGCGATGAAGATCCTGTTCTAGCGTGCGCCAACCCAGGTCCCCGGCTATAGTTTTGTTGCTATGGCCAACCGTATCAGCACCATGCTCAACCTCCGTTACCCGGTGTTCCTTGGGGGCATGGCCCATGTGTCCCGTCCCCCCCTGGCGGCAGCGGTCTCCGAGGCCGGCGGACTGGGGATCATCGCGTCAGGAGGTATGGAGCCCGCAGTGTTGGAGGAAGCGATCGCCGAGGTCCGACGCCTCACTAGAAGGCCCTTCGGCGTCAACCTCATGCTCATGGACCCACTGGTTCCCGAGCAGGTCGAGGTGCTGGTGCGCGCGCGGGTACCCGCCG
>PUMK01000044.1 GCA_003551325.1 Candidatus Acetothermia bacterium
AGGAATACACTCTGAGCATCTCCAGCACCGAGGGAGGCTCGGTGACCGTGCCTGGGGAGGGGACGTTCACCTACGCTCATGGGACGGTGGTGGATCTCAAGGCGGTGGCCACCACCGGCTACGCGTTTGTCGAGTGGACGGGCGACATCGGTACGATCGCCGATGTCAACGCTGCCACAACCACGATCACGATGCTCGGGGATTACTCCATCACCACTGAGTTTGCGCGTGAAGATGTGGAGTTTGTCAGGGTATTCGGCCCTGGTTGGCACTTGATGTCGGTGCCGCTCGTCGGAGCGGACACGCACCCCACGGCCGTGTTCTCCGACGTGCTTGATAGCGGGCAGCCGCTGCTTGTGTACGCGTGGCCGGGGAACCCGGGGTACGTGACACCGGGGGAGATCGATCCCGGGCGCGGTTATTGGCTCTACCTCATGCGCGAGGTCGCGATCGAGGTGGACGGGGATGCGCCGACGGGCAGTTATTCAACGTTGCTCAGCGCTGCGGGCTGGCACCTGGTGTCGACGCCCAGGTGGCCAATCGCGTGGAAGGACGTGAGGTTCCGGCACGGTGGCGATGAGCGCAATCTTGCTGAGGCCATCGATGAAGGCCTCATTGGGAAGCTCGCCTACCGCTACGACGCCGCGCTTGATGACTGGTACTTCCCCATCGATCTCACCGATGCACCGGGAACGCTCGACGCATGGACGGGCTACTGGCTGAAGACGCTCGTGGGGAATGTGACGATGGTGATTCCGCTGGGGACGCCGAGTGCGCCTACTTCCGCAGCAGCGTACACGGGTGTGATCCCGCAGGAACTTCAGCCACCGGCTCCGCCGCAATCGCTCCAGGTTGGCCCCATCGAACTCGCCGTGAGCAACCATCCCAACCCGGTGACGGCTGGGGAGACGACGTTCACCGTGACCGGTGTAGCTGTGGAGCACATCGCGGTGCGGGTGTTCGACCTAAGCGGGCGTGAAGTCTGGCAAGGACAGGAGGAGGGTAGCTCCCTTGTCTGGGGTGCAGCGAACGCCAAAGGCAGACCACTGGCAAACGGTGTGTACCTCTACTACGTGGAGGTACGCGTGGCAGGGAACGAGCTTCGCACCGGCCTTGAGAAGCTCCTTATCGTGCGATGAGGGGCCCGATGATGACGAGCCGAAAGAAGAAGCGGATGGAGTCACGGGGTAAGCAAGGAGGCTGGGTGATGAAGCGGGCGTTCGCGGTATGTGCGGCGGTGTTGCTGATGGGTGCGGCTGGTTTCAGCTTTGGCCTCACGGGGAGCTGGAGCACGGAGATCGACATCCTCCCGGCGCTTGGGCTTGAGGAGACCAGCGTCACCCTAACGTACTCCGTTGCTGGCTGGGACATCACGAGCAAGAGCGTGTTCACAGGGGACGAAGGCTTCAAGGAGCAGTTCTTCCAACTGGCAGGCACGCTGGCGTTTGTGAACGTTTCCGGCCTGATGGTGTTCGACCCGATGGTCCCCGCGTACAAGCGGGCCTACCTCAGGGCCAGCATGGACCTCCTGGGAGTGGGGCTTGGCCTCGGTTGGTACCACGGTACAGGCTGGGACGAAGAGGATCCGGGGATCGGCGAGGAGCTGTGGCTCGGCTGGGAGCATCCGGATGTTGCCGGGAGGCTGGGGACACCGTTTGCCCTCAATCACCTTGCGTACCTCAGTGCGTATGAGTCTGCCGTGGTGCTTGACGTCGGGGGAGATCCGTTCCATGCGCAACTCGTGCTTGTGGATCGTCACCAAGAGATCAACGGCCTCACGGTCAACGCGTTTGGCTTTCACAAGGTGACGGGCCTCATGCTGGGTATGCCTCTCTGCTGCGGGATCACCTTCGATGCGCAGCTCACGTTCACCAAGGCGGGGTTCGGGGAGCTGAAGCTCGGCATGAACGAACTCTTCACACTGATGGACCTCTTCACGGCGGACGTCCTCATCACGTACGGAGTGGATTACAAGTCGGTTGCGGTGAACTGGGACGTGGTCGACTTCCCGGTGGTGGGCTGCTTGGAGGTCCTTGCGGACGTGACCATCTCACCGATGGCGGTGACCCTTCAGGGCTTTGGGATCACGTGCGTACTTGGCGACTGCAACGAGATCTTCTTCGGAACGGCGTTCTCTTCGGATCAGGTGTTGTTCGAGCAGGGCGGACTCTACACATTCGCGTTCGATGAGCAGGTAGACATCTTCTGGATTGCCTTGGAGGACATCACTGGCCCTGGGGTGACGGCCCCCGTGAACTGGGGGCTGCGGAGCGGGTGGCTGGCGGCACGCATTGGGCCCGATCCCCAACCGTCTGATCCACCTTCACCTCCGGCGAATCCTTGGGATGAGTGGGATCTCCTGTACTGGCTGGAGTACGAGGTCATCGCGCTGAGTTTCTGTGGCCCAGGCTGCTGCGGTGCTGAGTACGAGGTCGGGATCGCTCTCTACTGGGCAGAGGTCTACAGCGTGGACATGCAGGCCCTGTGGGGAAACAACGTGCTGGACTTGACCCAGGTCTACCCAACCTTGCTCGGGCTAAGCCGTATCTCCGGCGCGTTCTCCGTGCCGGTGATGGCGAACCTGTTCCTGGAGACGACAATGGGCTACAGCATGGTCACCGAGGCGATAGAACTGACCCTGGGCTGGACATTCACGTTCTAGGGTAGCGGGACGATCAAGCGAACAAGCGACCCGAGGAGGGCGGGGCATCACGGCCCGTCCTCTTCCACATAACCCACAGTCTTTTCTCATCCAAGGATGAGCATGAAGCCGTGAGTCGTCACGTGACTGTACCCGGTGGGGCGAACGAGCGGAAGAGCTTGGCCTTTTCACGCTGGACGAGCTTGGCGAACTCCGTGTCGCTGTGGGCATGGGCGATCTTCTGCAGTCTGTCGAGGTTCACCCCACGCCGGAGGTGCTGCTCTACCCCAGGCAGGCTCCTGAGCTTCTCGAACGGTGTCAGGTAAGCATCGTAGCGCTTACGGATCTTGCCCTTGCGGTTGATGAACTCTGTAGCGAAGCCGCAGGGGCGATGGAAGTTGAGATACGGGTTCAGCACGTTGGTGTAGAACATTTGGATCTTCTTTGCCTCGCCCTGGTCGATGTACATGTAGCCCATCTGCTTGCGCACGATGCTCCCGTTCTTGCCTTCGACAAGCGCCTGATCGTTCGTTCTTCGGGGACGGCTCTTGGTGAACTCAATGCGCAGCTTCTCCAACAACTCTGCCACCGTGTGGTTGACGTACTCACTTCCGCTGTCGGTGTGGAAGCCGCGGATCCGGAAGGGATACTGCCGCAGGAGTTCCGCGAGCACCGGAAGGAGATGCCCCTCGCTGATCCGCTCCACGCAGCCCAGAACCTCCCACTGGGTGACCTCGTCGATCGTGTTGATGTGGTACACGCCTTTCTCCCCTCCCAGATCTCCCTGATGGACGGTGTCCACGCGTAGGTACCCCGGTTGACCTTGGGGCTCGGGTTTCCTGCGCTCACCGATGCGGTTTGTGCTGGGCTTGGTCTTGTTCATCGTCAGGCTGTGCTGACGGTAGAAGGAAGCCTTGCGCAATCGGTAGAGATGGGCCACCGAGATCTGGCTTAGGTGTGCGAACTCCTTACGGTCGAACAGGTCGTACTCCCGCCTGAGGATGGCCTGGGTGGCCGGACCCGACAGCCGGCTGTGAGCGTTGTCCACCTCAGCAAGCAGCACCTGGTCCTGCCGGGTGAACTTCGCGGGAAACCGGTGACGCTGGTAGTCGGGCAACTTCACAGCCCCGGTGCGCCGGTACTGGGCGATAAGGCGGCTCAACTGTGCCGGGGAGTAGCCGGTCATCTTCTCTAGGTACTGCCGGAGCAAGCCCTTCTCACACCTGGGCCTTGAGCGGTAGTCGTACCGACGTAGCGTCTTCTCGATCCAGGCGTAGGTCTCACTACGGCTCTTCCTCGTGAAACTCACGGTCTCACTGGAGAGAAGAAACGCGGCAAGCTCCTCCATCGTCATCACGCGCTTGTCGCTCACCATAACGGTCATCGCCTCCTAGACTGCGACCCACGCGCGTGGCCCTCCATCCCCCATGCGCATCTCCCACGAGAAACACGGGCTACCTTCATGCTCATCTCGCGTGACACAACTCTCCCACTTGGAAGCCCAGACGCGGCGTGGTAGGCTTGAACACGGCTGGTCGCCGCGTGCACTCCCTGTCAGGTTTGGCCTTGATAACCTTTACCTGCACCGACGGCTGGCCTCTCCTGCTACCATCCCCCCCATGAACCCCGAGGCCCGCGACAAACTCAAGGCCACCCTGCTCGGCATGGTCGGCTCAGCGATGCAGAAGTACCCATCCGCCTCCAAGGGTGACCTCAAGGACGTGTGGAACGCCGCCGTCGACGAGCGCTACGCAGCCCGCAAGGCCAAGGAGGCCGAGGAAGCCAAGAAGCGTGCCGCCAAGCGACGCGCTGCCGCAGCCAGGAAGCGGGACGAGGCGCAGCAGGCTCCCTGAGCGGGCCGTCGTCTTCCGGTCACATGGGGCTGCGATCGTCTGTTGAGCGATGATGGGGCTCCGTTGGATGACATCAAAGCTACTTTCGAACTCCTGAGACGTGCTCCAGAACTGTACTTGCGCCAAAACGACGCCGAAAGGGTTCGATTGCTCCAAGTGCTGGTTTCGAACTGTCGGCTGGATGGAGAAAACGTAATCCCAGTCTATAAAAAACCCTTCGACGTAATCGCCGAGGGGAGGTCGCGTCCACTTTGGCTGGCTGAAGTGGACGAACTTCGAACTTGTGGGTGGCCGAAGGCGCAAGACGTGGAGGCCATCGAGGCCGCTGTGTGAGTTGTTGTGCCCGCTTGGGAAGGGGCGCCCACAATCGCTGTCCTTGGGTTCCCTGGTAAACAATCGGACACTCCGGATTCTGGTGCTCAACCCTCTGTCAGGACAGCCCGGGCTCCAACTCCTGCATTCTTCTCGCCAGTGCATCATCCACGATGAGTGTCGAGACACAGCCGTTCTTGAGGGCACTCAGCGTGGCTGCGGCTTTGTCTGCCGAGTGAGCCACCAGGATCACGCCCGGCGTATTCTCACGGTGGGCCTTCTCGGCACACCGCTGGAAGTCCATGGGGTGAGGGCCGATCAACCGTTGGTTGAGCTCGCCAAGAACGCTACCGCTGCCAGACCCTTCCATCTGACCTTCCGTGATAAAGTGGCCGCAGAAGTCCCCGACTGCACCAGCCTCGATGAGCGCGTCGATTTCCTTGCTGTCGAAGACCACGTCTTCCTTGCTGTACCAGCCTGTCTCGCGTTGATCGTCAACCCTGACGGGTGGGCCTCCGACGCTGGTGATCGCCATATTCATCTGTCCTATTCGCGAATCCGGGTCACGGTGATGATGGTCCCCAACACCGAAGATCGCTCGGTACTCCGGGATTGATGTGACGAACGCCATCGCCCCGGCCAGGGTGCCGCCGTCCTCCAAGTACTGCCGAGGGCAGAAGGCGGGTGTGGGCAACTGCAGTTGACCGGAAGTGTCTCCACGAAATGCCTTCGCAAGCTGAAGTGCAATCTCGGCCGCGGAGTAGCGGAAAGCGTCGCGACGGTCCTCAGGGCGACTCGCTCGAGGATCGATGAGAGCTAGCAGCCCGCCCACAAGTGGA
Organism: Candidatus Acetothermia bacterium; assembly: GCA_003551325.1. Taxonomy (GTDB): domain Bacteria; phylum Bipolaricaulota; class Bipolaricaulia; order Bipolaricaulales; family Bipolaricaulaceae; genus B1SED10-245. The sequence continues at coordinate 5,646 of PUMK01000044.1, forward strand.
AAGAAGTCGACCTTGACTCGGCTCTTGCCTGTGCCGACCAGGGCGAGAGCCGCTTCGGATACAGTTCGGAGTGTGCGTCCGTAGCTCACACCTGCGACATGGCCGTCGGCGATGACGGAGGCCAGATGTCCTGCGGCTGCACGGGCAACATAAGCCCGTGCTTTGGCCCTCCTCTCAGCTAGGGCAGCGTGCCCCCCCACGGCGTCCCGCCCTGCCTGAGTGTCAAGCACAGGAACGATGATCGCCTTCCTCAGAATCCGCCTTCCGAAGTACTCCTCGAAAGCCTTCGCACGGGTCTTGTCGGATACACGCTCGGCAACAGCTCCGAGCAGCTGATCGGGGACGTTGAGGGCAGTGACCTCGCGCAAGTAGCCGCGCGCGTGAGCTTCGGCGAGCCTTCGGGTGACCGTGGCAATGGACTTGCCCAGCGCTGCCGCGATCTCCTCCTGCGTCAGCCCGAGTGATCGGTAGTACGCTGCTTCGACGATTTCCAGTTCCAGGGACTGCTGTGCCAACGCGACCCCTCCTCCTGTCCCAGCCCGCTACCGGACTGTCAGAGCTATCGTACCTCGAGCGACCAATGAACGGCCACCTTGACAAGCTAACATCACAGTACTATGATACACACCACTCACGAAAGTGAACATAGTGACAACGGGGAGCGAAAGAAAGTCCATCTGAAAAGACGTAAGGAGGTGATCAATCATGCGCAGGGCAGGTCGATATAGGGCGTGCTCATGCGTCGATCACCCTCAGCATGGGTCGGTGACGTGGTTCCGTCAGACGCGCCGACGAGGTTCTTCCTCCCATCGGGGAAGATTCCGTGCAAGCGAGGAGACGAGCACCGTCAGAAGAGGAGGTGATTGAAGCAGTGGGAGCAGGGCCGCATGACGGGCTGCCTATCAGAAGGCCGCTCGGAACGGGCGAGTCCAGGGATGGCAGTCGGAGGGGCCACCCGACCGACAGGCCGTGGACGTTTGTTGCAGCCCCTCAACCGGGGGAAGGAGGTTGGCTGTGAAGCTCAATGAGATCAAGTATGTGCGGACACCGCAAGGAGCAGCGATCGGGGAATCCATAGCGCATCGTAAGCGGATCCCTTTGACTCTGGTGCATGGGCGACCCGGCACCGGGAAGTCCCATGGCGTCCACAGCGAACTGCTGCTCGCAGATGTCCCGTACTGGTGGATCACCGCGGCTGCAGGACGCCTGGTGGATCACATTGGCCACTGGGAACTTGTTGGTGGCGAGACGGTCTACGTCAAGGGCGCTCTCTACCAGGCGGTCGAAGCAGCCGCTGCTACGAGAGGCGGTGGGATCGTCGTGATCGACGACGCTCATCGCCTGAAGGACCTTCAGTACCTGAACTCTGCATGCGACCTCAACCCGATCCGCCAGATCTCGATCGACGAGCAGGGGGTGGAGATGCAGGTCCCGGAAGGACTTTCCTTCATCTTGATCGCCAACCCATCCGATGAGCTCTCCCTCTGGCAGCAATCTGACTCGATCCCTCCACAGATCTGGTCGCGCTCTCGCGTGATTAGCTTTCAGGAGGAGCTACCCCTTCAGGTAGAACTCGAGATCGCCCGGATGCATTTCCCGGACGGCTTCGATGGCGATGGGTCGCAGATCGAGAAAACGGTCGACCTCGTGCGCTGCCTTCGTGGTGCGGGGCTGTCAAGCTATATCCCGAGTATTCGGGACTTGGCGCTCATGGGTCGTCTGCTGGAGATCGGTGTTCCCCACGCTGATGCCTTCAGCCAGTCGCTGGCACATAAGTTCAGCACTGAAGAGCAGATCAGCGTGTTCACTTCTTATCACGCTGCATTCGGTGTCGAAGAGAAGGAGGAGGTTCCCCTTGAGCGGGTACACCAACAGGCCTGACCTGCGGGTCTTCGCCGATCCGAAAGGTCCGTTCTTACGGCGCGTCTGGCCGATCCTGTCGAAGACGGCCTCGGCACTGGTTGGCAGGAAGATCAGGGTCCGCTCTGGCAGTGCGC
>PUMK01000008.1 GCA_003551325.1 Candidatus Acetothermia bacterium
CGGGGGGCCATCCGTGAGAGCGCCCGTTCGTCACCCCTGGATGGCCAACCCGTCCTTCGCCGACGCGCACCCGCTTGGGTAGAGTAGAGCCGTGACCGAGGCTCAGCGTTGGCTCCTGTTTGGTGCAGTTCTCGTGTTGGGTTCCCTGACGGCCGTCGGGGCGTTGCTCCTGTGGCCTGTCCCCTCGTCCTCAGCATACATCGCGGACTACGAGCAACTCTGGAAGGCCATCGAGGCGGGGCAAGACGGCATCGATACGCTGGACCGTATCCTCGAAGAGGACAACGGACGCGCCTGGCACGCTGCCATGGCGGCAGGCAGTGCCTATGCAGAGGCCGGCGACTACGAGAGGGCAGTTGCACGGTTCACACGAGCGGTGACGTTGTGGCCTACCGCCGAGGCCCGAAGGGAGCTTGCAGCCGCGCTGGAGTCAGCCGGACGATATGCGGAAGCTCTTGCCCATTGGGAACGTCTGCTTCCCTCCACCACCGCCGCACAAGCTGTGTTGCGTCTGGAGCGCGACCCCCTAAGCGCCGCACAGGTCCTGAACCGCTATGGTGCTCACCCCGCTGCACTGGAGGCAAGTGCCGCCCTGGATAGCCCTGAGGGGCGATTGGAACGGGCACGGGCTCTAGCGGGACTGGGGAGGCTGCAGGAAGCTGCGGCTGTCTACGAGGCTTACCTGCGGCTGGTTCCCGCAGACTCCAGCGCTCGTGTTGCGTACGGACGGGTCCTCGAACGCCAGGGGAACACGAGCGGAGCGCTGGACGCCTACCGTGCGGCAGGCACCGTTGGAACGCTGTCCGCAGGACGCCTCCTTGAGGCGCAAGGGCGTGAGGATGAAGCATTGTCCTTCTATTCCCGGTCGAACGACCCGGAAGCGTTGTGGCGCGCTGCGGTACTCCTGGAGCGCCGTGGCCAGCTGACGGAGGCACTGAAGCTTTATCAGGAATTGGCCGAGGGTTCCCACCGTGTGTGGGATGACGCGGCCATCCGCACGTACACCCTCCTCATCGGCGAAGGTGCAACCCAACAGGCAACCGCGCTGCTATCCCGACTGCCACCCGCAGCACGTTGGATCCTGGGAGCGCTCGAGGGATCGCCTGTGAAAGACCTATCGCGTGATCCCCCTCCAAGGCGGTCCGACGCTGTCCAGGCAGCCGACGCTCTCCTGGACCATCTTCCGGAGTCCGATGCCTGGCGCTGGATCCGGGCAGAGCTCGAAGTTGCCGACCGGAAAGCCTCGTATGCCGAACGCTTGACCATCGGCGAGTGGTACTTGGCCCATGGAGACTACGCTGCTGCGTGTCGAATCGGTAATGCTGTGCTGGCCGTGCACCCTTGCCTACGCGCCTACCGGTTGGCCTATCCCCTCGCCCATGTGAAGGCCGTGCGTGCCTGGGCAGACCGCTACGCTGTTGACCCCTATCTTGTATGGGCTGTCATGCGTGAGGAGAGTCACTTCCGGATCTCAGCAGTCTCGAGCTCCGATGCACGTGGCTTGATGCAGCTTCTACCCAGCACGGCTCGTTGGATCGCCGAAGACCGAATCGGGATCTCCTATAGCATCGATGGTCTGTTTGAACCAGCCACGAACATCCGCCTCGGAACGTGGTATCTTGGGTACCTCATGGAACAGTTCCCCCAGGGGATCGCCTGGGCCGTAGCAGCCTACAACGGCGGACAAGGCAACGTAAGACGTTGGACAGAGGGTGGCGTACCCTTGGAGGCGCTCCCAAGCGCCCTGGGTTCCGTGGAGACGCGCGAGTATCTGACCAAGGTGCTTAACAGCTGGCTGATCTACAACTGGCTCTACGGGAACGCGTAGCCCGGTTCGTCCTCGTCCCGGATCGACGCTGCTTGCTCCGGGGCAAAGAGACCCGGGATTCCCCCTGTGTGCAGGAACACGACAACTTCCCCTCGACGGAACAACCCTTTCCGCGCAAGGTCCACGACGCCCGCCATGGCTTTGCCCGTGTAGACGGGATCGAGGATCAACCCTTCCAAACGAGCGGCAAGACGCACAGCCTCCACCATCTCCGGGGTGGGCAGTCCGTATCCGGGTCCCACATATTCGTCATGGATGGTGATCTCGTGTTCCGGCTCCAACCGCCCCAGCAGCGCATAGGCTTCGTCCAATCCTTCGGCGATACGCCGCGCCAGGACATCACCAGACCGCGACACACTGATCCCCAACACACGGGCTTCGCCACCGCAGTAGAGTTCACTGCCCAGGATGAGCCCACACTGGGTGCTCGACGTGCCGCATGCCGTGACCACCCAATCAGGAGCTAGGTTCAGCTCGTGAAGCTGGCAACCAATCTCCCGAACGCAAGGCGCGTAACCCAGCGCGCCGTGCAGGGAACGACAACCATTGGGGATCACGTAAGGCCGCTCGCCACGCTCCTCGAGTTCTGCCCGCAGGAGATCGACAGAATGTTGGACCGGACCTGGTCTGGAGGGAGGATCCTTCTGATCGGGCGTGCGGGGCACGAACCGCATGGAGGCGGCCCCGAGAATGCTATCAAGGAGCAAGTTACCTCCAGGCTGTTCCGGAGGGCTTCCCCCAAGCACCAGGTGACAGGGAAGACCCACCACGCGGCATGCCGCCGCCGTGAGCCGGCAGTGGTTACTCTGCACGGCACCACTGGTGATGACGCACGTGGACGACGCCTTCAGGGCCTCGGCCATAGCGTACTCCAACTTGCGAAGCTTGTTCCCACCCAGAGCCAATCCCGTAAGGTCGTCCCGCTTGACGAACACCCGGGGGCCACCAAGCGCCCGACTCAGCGCCGGAAGCTCCTGCAGGGGGGAGGGCAGCAGGGCCAAACGCGTTCGTTCTACGTTTCCTATCTGCATACAGCACTCCTCGGTCCGCATCAGACCAGCTGATGCAGTGTACCCAGAGGAGCCCCGATGTCCATAGCTACGGGGATCTCCGGTTGAGAACGCGCCCACACCCGATCAAACAGACCCTGTAGCTGACGGGCGAGCTCGGGGACACCCAGCACCACCAGACCCGCCTCTGCATGGCGCGCCAGAGAGTAGTGGGACCAGTTGGCCGACGTCACCACGCTGTCCCGACCATCAACGAGGAGACACTTCGCGTGCATCGTCTCTCCCGGTGGTGCCAGCCTTACGTCTACACCCGAGAGAACAAGGTAAGCCGCGGCTTCCCGCGTTGCGCGCACCGTGGTCTCATCCATGAACGCTTCTCCACCCTCCAACACGACCCGCACGGAGACACCGCGCTGGGCAGCCTCGGTAAGCGCATCGATGAGCATGTTCGACGGACTATCCCACATGCCTGAGTAACGGGCCATCCGGTAGACGAGGAGTTCAACAGAGCGCTCCGCGCTGGCGATGATGGGGCGCAGGATCTCCAGATGGACCTCCGTGCCTGGTGGTTGAAGGAGCGGGAAGAGCAGCGGTTCGGACCAGGGAGACTCGGGATGTGTGGCCACCACGTCCGGTTCTTCCTCCCACAGGAGTTCGAACAGCTCCGTGAATTGCAGTGCCACCGCAGGCGATTCCACCAGAAGATCGGTCTGCACGCTGTCCAGCATTGCGTTCCACGTCCAATGCGTGGACCCAACGAACACCCATCGTCGATCGATGATCAACACCTTCGCATGGAGCGATGCATCTGGATCACACCACCAACGAAACACCGCCCCCGCTTCCTCGAGGAGCAGCCGCGCATCTTCCTGGGTTTCCCAGGGCTCCCTCCACAGGTTCACATGCACGCGGACGTCGACGCCCCGAAGCGACGCCTGGGCCAGTGCCTCTGCCGGAGCGCTGGCTGGTACCCCGGTTCCGTAGTAACGAAGATCGGAGATCATGACGAGAACTTCGGATTCCGCTCCGTTTAGGATCTCCACCACCGCATCCAGGTACGCGGGGAGGTTCGCTTCGGTGAGCAGTGGGGTGACGGTGGCTGCCCATCCGAATACCACAGAGAACAGGAGGGCCAACGCCAGCCCCGCATGCAACGCGTATCGATACAACATGCATCATTGTACACCCTAAGACCTCTTTTTGTGTTATTCAATGCGTCTTGGAGCACACTCGCTTGAGTCGTTGTCCTCCGTCAGGCGCGCTAAGATCCGTGCATGAACGAACAGGTTCTCCTCATCGGGCTTGCGTCGCTGCCGTGTCTGGGGATCCTCCTGGGCGCCCTGCTCGCTGAGGTCTTCGATCTGTCCCGGTCGCTCCTGGGGTTAGCGTTGCACTTCGCCGAGGGGGCCATGCTGGCGGTCGTGGGGGTGGAGCTCATGCCCCGAGCCCTGGGGGTTGAACCGCCATGGGTCTTGATCGTGGCGTTCCTCACCGGCGGTGGCACGTTCCTGCTCATCGAACGGGCTGTCCAGTGGGCACAGCGAAAGCGCAAGCGTTCGGGCTCCGATAGCGGTCCATGGATGATCTACGTCGGGACAGTCATCGACTATCTGACGGACGGAATCATGATCGGCGCAGGCGTGACGATCGCTGCGCAACTCGGGTTGGTGTTGGGCTTGGGCCAAGCCGTAGCCAATGCTCCGCTGGCCTTCACCGCCATGGCCACGCTCAAAGCGCGCAGCACCCGACGTGGTCGTGCCATGTTGACAGGCCTGTTCGTCACGGTGCTGTTCGCCGGTGCCGCTGTAGGGTACTGGGGGTTACGAGGGCTCCCCGAGGCGCTTCGCTTGGCGGTGCTGGCCTTTGGCTCGGGTATCCTGGTGCTGGTGGTGGTGGAGGAGATCACGCCGCGCGCCGATCAGCATGGCTCCACACACGGATCCGCGCTGTGTGTGTTGAGCGGGTTTGCGCTGTTCGCCCTCGCATCGCTCTACCTAGGCTGAGAAGCTCCGGCGTCCTCGCGCAATCCGGGTTGGCCTGCGGGTGCCCCGCGGAACTGGCTCATGTACAGCCTGTGATAAGCCCCTCCCAACGCAAGCAACGCGTCGTGGGTCCCCCGCTCCACGATCCGCCCATCCCGAATCACGAGCACCTGATCGGCGTTGCGTATCGTGGAGAGGCGATGGGCGATGACGAAACTTGTTCGCCCGTCCATGAGCGTTCGGAGCGCCCGCTGGAGTTGCACCTCGGTACGCGTGTCCACACTGCTCGTCGCCTCATCCAGCACAAGGATCTGCGGAGCGGCGAGCACCGCACGGGTGATGGCGATAAGCTGGCGCTGCCCCTGACTGAGGTTCTCCCCTCGCTCCACCAGACGTGTGTGATACCCATCAGGAAGCCGCCGGATGAAGCTGTCGGCGCCAACGAGCCGTGCCGCCTCTTCCACCTCAGCCTCACTGGCTTCCGGCCGGCCGTAACGTATGTTGGCCAGGACGCTCTCCGAGAACATGAACGTCTGTTGCAGAACAACACCCAAGTGGCGGCGGAGTTCACCGCGGGCGAAGTCGCGAACATCCCGACCGTCCAAGCGAATGCTCCCTTGGTCAAGATCGTAGAACCGCGACAGGAGGTTGACGATCGTCGTCTTGCCCGCCCCCGTGGGCCCTACCAAGGCCACGATCTCACCAGGGCTGGCGTGCAGGGAGACGTTTTCCAACACAGGCTGTTCGGGATCGTAGGCGAACGTCACATCCTCGAACGACACCTCACCGCGGACAGGGGCCGGCGAAGCAAGAAGCACCGCATCGTCCGGTTCAGCTGCCTCGTCGAGTACCTCGAACACCCGCTCTGCACCAGCAACCGCTGCCTGAATTTGGTTGTACAGGTCGCCCAGCATGCGCAGCGGCTGCGCGAAACGACGAGAGTAGGTGATAAACGCGGCGATCGTACCCACCGTGGCGAGCCCCTGGACGGTCATCCAGCCTCCGAGTCCGGCGATCACGGCAACATTTGCATTGGCGAGGATGCCCATCATCGGGGGTACGAGCAGCGCATAGCTCTGCGCGTAGATGCCGAGCTGCCGCACCTGAGCGTTGGCTGTGCGGAACCGGCGGAGAAGTTCCTCTTGTCTCCCAAAGGCCAGCACCACCTTCTGGCCGCCGTAGGTCTCCTCGAGCAGGCCGTTGAGCGCTCCTAGTTCTCGCTGATAGCCACGGAAGGAGGTTCGTGTGCGGCGGGCGACGAAGCCCACCAACCCCATCATCATGGGGAACACCAACATCGACCCCAAAGCAAGCCACGGGTTGAGCACGAACATGACCACGAGCACACCGATCAACGTCAACCCCGACGAGAAGAGCTGGGTCACGCTCTGGGAGAGCACCCGGCTGATGGCATCCATGTCGTTCGTCAGACGGCTCATGAGCTCTCCGTAGGGCCGACGGTCAAAGAACCTCATGGGGAGTGACTGCACGTGTGCGAACAGATCGTCGCGGAGTCGGAACATGGACTGTTGCGCCACACCGGCCATGATCCACCCCTGCGCCAGATCGGCGAGCCACGACACCCCGTAGGCTCCGAGCATGAGCAGCACCATGCCTATGAGGGCTTCGCTTCCCCTTCCCTCCAACACGTGGTCGATGGCTTGCCCCATCAGCAACGGTCCCAAGAGCGCCATGGTCGTCCCCAATGCCGCAAACCCTACGACCAACATCAGGCGCTTGCGGAACACGCGCAGGTATCCCAGAAGCCGTCGCACCGCACCGCGTACATCCTTGGCTCGCTCGATGCGGGGCCCCATCATCCTGCCCGCCGGACCGGGCATGCGGCCACCCCCCGGAGGGCCGTCAGTGCGGCGGGCACCGTTAGCCACGGACAGCCTCCTCGGGTTCGTCCAGTTGAGAGCGGTAGATGTCCCGATACAGCGAACTCTCGGCCAACAGCGTCTCATGGGATCCCAGCGCAGCGACGCGTCCCTTCTCGAGGACGATGATCTTGTCGGCAAGCAACACCGTACTGATCCGTTGGGCAACCACGAACCGCGTGGTCGCGTGATCGGACTCCCTAAGCAGCCTGTCAAGCGCGTCCTGAAGCCGGACCTCGGTTTCCACGTCCACAGCACTGGTGCTGTCGTCGAGGATCAACACCTGAGGACGCACCAGAAGCGCTCGAGCAATGGCGATGCGCTGCCGTTGCCCACCGGAGAGCGTCAACCCTCGAGGACCGATGACCGTCTCGTAGCCCTGGGGCAACGCGTCGATGAACGCATGGGCTTGTGCGGCTTTGGCAGCGGCGACCATCGCCTCGTTGCTGGCATCGGGCCGACCAAAGCAGATGTTCTCCCGGATCGTGCCGGTGAACAGGACGCTCTCTTGGAGAACCATGCCGATCCGACCCCGGAGATCGCGAAGGGGCAGCTCCCGTACGTCGACCCCGTCTACCGTGACCCGACCCCCACGTACGTCGTAGAAGCGCGGAATCAGCTGCACAAGGGTGGATTTCCCGGACCCGGTGGCTCCGAGTACGGCGACCGTCTCTCCCGGCTCGGCCACGAAGTCGATGCTTTCCAGGACAGGTGCTCCCCCATCGTACCCGAACGTTACGCCCTCGAACGCGACCCGGCCTTGCCCCACGGGGAGCGACCGCGAACCACCGCGCACGCTGGGTTCTGTCTCCAACACCTCAAGGATACGTGTGGCCGAGGCTTCAGCAGCAGCCAGCGGACCCAGCATCCCGGCCAACATCATCAGCGGGAACAGGGCGAACACGAGGTAGTTGACCGAGGCA
>PUMK01000310.1 GCA_003551325.1 Candidatus Acetothermia bacterium
AGGATGTCTGCCCGACCCAATGTCGCCACTACCCGCTGGCGGCTCCTTCCGTCCACCCGACGGTTCGCAACCAGCTGCAGGTACGTGTAGCCTCCGACGCGCTTTTGTCGTACGAACATAGCCCCCCCCTTACCATCACCATACTAGCACTGTTAGCACGACATGATAAGGGGACACGCGTCACTCTATTGGCACCACAAACACGCGCTTCTCCGACCCTCGGTGCCATCAGGCCTGCGTTTCCAGCCTCGACTACCCCCGCAACTGTAGAAGATGGGTCTGACTCTTGGCGTTCAAGAACCTCTTGCAGGCGCTCCTCGCCAAACGGTCTGGGATGTGTGAGCCCATCGCGGAGCTTCTTCAGATCGTCGAAGAGAACCCGTTGCTCGTTCGACCCCCAGAATTCCCTTTCGCCCCAGGCGATTGAGATGAGCCCCAGCTTGTCACCCAAGGACAGTGCTCTCCGCTTCCTCTCCACGTAACGCTTGAGCCAAGTATCATTGAAACTGAGCCCTCTCTCCTTTGCTTCGATCACGCGAAAGACGAACGATACCGACGCTTCGAGGGCATCGTAGGAATAACGCACAGCCTCCAAGACGTGGCGGTTCACCTCGACGCGGTTCAAAGGCCCTCGGACTGTAACTGGACCTCGTGTTGTAGGTACCGCGCGAACCGAGTCAAGAGCGAACTGCAGATAGTCTTGGTGAAGACTCTGCCACTCCGTGACCACGTGTCGCTCTCCCATCGTTCACTCCTCTCCGTGATCCGCAGCCCGCTTCGAGCAGCGCGGGATCCCTCTCGATCCAGTCCTCCAGGTGCGCCTCGAAGCCGATCGTGGCCGGCTGGACCCGCTCCGGTCCGCGTCCCCTTATCCGCCACACTCCGAGCCGGCTCATGACATCATCTCCTCCGATCAGAGAACGAGAGAACACGACCCGATCCCGGCCCGATCAGGGCTCATCAGCCAACTGTGGAGGGCTACTCAGGAACAAGGACAACTCAGGCCACCTTTCCACTATCGTGTCATGCGCCTGGGCAAGTGCCTGCTTCTCTTTGTCGCCGGAGTACTCGTACTCGGGGAAAGGCCAGCTCTGGAACTCCTTCGCGCCCATCCTAGTGGCCTCTCGCCAGGCCGGGAGCTCCTCATTGACCGATGCCGCCCGTTTCTCCGCCTGCTCTTCAGTGTCGCCGCGCCGAAGGCAGTTCTCCTTGGTCTTCCTACTGAGGTCGTTCAAGAGGTCGACCTCTTCTTGCTGAGTCCCCGGCTCTCTGCCGATGGGGAGATCGCTAGGGTTCAGGATGACCGTCTCGAGTTCGCCAAAGGCCTGACGCACAGTCGGGATGCTCAGAAGCTCGATGAAGCGGGGAGCGTAGATCTCCCCTTTGGCCAGCCCAAAGCCTGACGGTGGTAGGAACAACAGCTGCCACTCTGATCTGACCTTGATGAACAGCGTCATGGCCTGTGGAAACCACTCAATTCCGGGGGTGGGATAGGAGGGAGCAAGCCCCAGCCGGTGGAAAGCTTGGTGCAGCTGGTCCCGGAGAGAAGGGTGGCCGTACAGGACGTCCTCTTTTCCCCGAGGGCCGTTCGGGCGAAGTCTGTACGGTTCGATACGCACCACTCCCTTGGCAGTAGTGCATCCAATGGGCTCTTCCCAACCCCGCCCGGACCGAAGATCAGCAGGGTCCTATCAGGCAATCGGATCACCTCCCGCTGAACCAAACTCCCAGGGGCTGACCTGTGTGTTCCTTGAAGTGGCGTCGCAGACCGCCAGCCTACCAGTTAGCTCACGCACTCTGTAATGGTGTGTGTCTGACACCAAGGCAACGACAGAGAAGAGGAGATTCCCAAACAGGATGACCGCAACAATGATTCCCACCCCTGGTACATGGACCAGCGCCACGCCATGTTCCCCCATCGAGAGCTTGGGGAAGAGCATCTCCAGTGTCTCCTCTGCTTCATCTGTCGCGCCGAAAGCCAGAGCGCAGAGCCCTGAGGACCGCAGTTCGCTTTGATTCTCAGCGAACAAGACTTTGTGCCAGTCAGGTAGAAGAGGATCGTGAAGCCAGTCATCGCCCAGGAACTTGTATGCAGCCAGAAAAGCGATCTTAAGCAGACCACGCTTGATCTCGGCAGCGTTGAATTCGAGATCAATGTTGATTTGTGAAGATTCCAGGCTTCTTGGGCCGGTAACCTGCACTACGTTGCCGCGGCTGTGCCACTTGCCTAACAACTCTCTCATGAACCGGTCCCTTTCCTCCCTAGAGCAGATGATCGTCCGCGCATGTTGACCTGGACCACTCTGGACAGGGTTCACGACACGTGTTTCCATTCTTCCCGACCTGTCAAACTCCACGCTGACCCTGGTGGACGTGCCAGCGATTGTGCCTTGCAGTTGCCATGTGGCTTCGCCGCTTCTCGACCGAATACTGAGCAAACATCGGCAGGCGCGGACCAGCGGGGAGTCGACAAGCCAAGCGTCGAGCGTCCTTCCTAGCTGACTATCAGACGATTCGTCGGCCAGTACCGCAAAGTCCAGGCCACCCCCAATGGCGTGAGGGAAGATGTGCGCCTGAGTCACACTTTCCAGCTCTGAAAGCGGCCTTAGTGTGTACGGGCAGATCTGATAAGTGCCTCCGAGCTCTCTGAAGCTGTCAGGCACGATGCGCCTCCCCTATCCGCTCCCATGCCTCTAGCACCAACCGGCGGGTGCGGTAGTGGCCGAACTGCTTGAGTTCGTTGTTTTTGAGGACGCGGAAGGTTTGGCCGGGGAAGTCGGAGGCGGCAGCGCGGGCTTGGTAGGCTTCTTCGTCGAGGGGGTCGGTGATCTCTTCCCAGGGGTCGAGGATGTCTTCGAGCTCCTTGGGAGTGAGGCCGGCGGGGTCGAGGATGTAGCGGAGTTGCTTACGCGTCAGGCCGTACAGCTTGGCGTAGTAGGCGTCGAGTTCGGCGCGGATGTGGGCGCGGCGGTCTTCGTCCCATTTGAACGGCGGCCGCGGGATGCCCTTGTTTCGGTCGGTTTCGATCTCGGGGTAGGCTTCGAGCCATTCAGGCAGGTCCCACGTGTGCCCGCCGGTGACTGCGGCGTTCGCTTCCCATTGTTGCTTGATGGCCGCGCGCAGGGACTCATCGGCGTCGTACCAGACCTCGTCGGCAAAGGGCTTCATCTCCCATCCGTTATACACCAGCTCCACCATGCGGGGCAGGATGAAGAAGAGATCGGTCACTGCATACTCCGTGGGAGGTAACACAGCCAGCTGCTTCGCATAGTGGAAATCCAGGTGTGTACCTCCGATCTTCTGTCGGGCAACGTGATCGCAGACCACGGAGTTGGCACTGGCAACGAGACAAGCCGCGAGGCAGATGGAGACATCTGAGCCAACCACCAACAGAGGAAGGACGTCACCCGCACCGACCACCGGGAGGGTAGAGGAAATCACCGTTCTTTCGTCGGTGGTACGCGCAATCCTCCGGAACCCCAAAAGCCACCGCCGTTGCCATTCCCCCAGCCGTACGTCGACTTCGGTTTTGGGGACCCAGTACCAAGGTTGGGGAAGGTAGGTTGGGTCCACATATTGGGCCGGAGAGGGAGCCGGGAGGTGGACATTCTGCCGGCTGGTGACGCCTTCGTAGGTGCCGGAGCGGTGGTCGAACTGCCAGATCATCTTCGCTTCGTATAGCGGGAGGTAGATCTCGTCGCCCTTGAGAAAGCGGTTGCCTACGAGGCGAAAACCGTCCTGCTGGAGTTCGTCACGCGTGCGGAAGAGGCCGGAGTCGCTGGTCATGTTGAACAGCCCTTGCCGGAACGTTATTCCCCAGGGGTTCTTGTCATCCTCCTCGTTCACCAAGACAGGGACACGGTCGTAGATCGCTTTGGTGAGCTCGGCGTCCTGGCGGGTGCGGAAGATGGGACAGGTGCGCGTGTTGGGGTTGACCGTACGGAAGTCCTCGGGCCGCATGGTGAACCGGCGATGTTGGTCGCGCAGGTGGTTCACATGAGTGGCAAAGAAGGCGAACTCCATCGCCGCGGTGTCGGGAGAACTGCGCATGGTGAGCAGACTGAACTTGTAGCTTCTGTGGACGCCAGGGAAGACACCTTGGCGGTTTTCGAAGTCGAACAGGCTGGCAAGGGCACTTCGCTCAACGAGATCAGCGAAGAATTGCTTGTTCGAATCGTCCGTTGCGATTCCGGTTGGCACGACCATCCCGGCTTTCCCCGTGCTCTTGAGAATGGACGGTCCCAGCTGCGCGAACACCGCATAGAGGTTGATCTTCCCGGAGAGCATGGGGAATCGCTCCGACTCACGAAGGAAGTTGGCAGTCTTCTCAATCAGCCGCAGGGGCTCTTGCCATTCTCCATATAGTTCAGGATACTCCTGCTTCAATCGCTTGATTGCTGCTTTGCGCTTGGCACCGGGAAGTCCCGCGACATCGGGGTCACGCGAAGCGAAGAACTCCGATTCGTTAGCCTGAAGAAGATCCCACGGAGGGTTCCCAAGCACAACATCGAACCCGCCCTTCTGGAAGACAGCGGGGAACTCGAGGGGCCAGTGGAAGAACCTGAGCCGCTCGGCAAGGGTCTGAGCGTGGCCGAGGAGCTGGGAGGACAGCGCTCCGCGGCCACGAGCGAGGTATTCCCACAACGTTCCACTCGTGGGGACCAGCGCTTGGTTGTCCGAAGAGAGCTGGGCGAAGAACGCGGCGGTCCACAGGCTGGCGGCCATCCAGTCCCGCCACCAGGGTGTGTCCGGTGCGCGGTGCTGGTCGTACAGCGTGTGCTTGCGATCGACGTCCTCGGGGCGGTCGTCCGGGATCGCAGCGAGCTCGGCGGCCTGGTCGGCGAGCGTGGCGAGGTCGCTGCGGAAGTCAAACGGCACCATGCCCGCCTGGCGCTCTTTTCGTTCCCGGCGGTTGTCCTTACGGACAGCGCTGGCCAGCTTCTTGTCGTCCCCGGTGACGGCCTTGTAGGCCGCGTCGGGGATACCCTCCTCGAGGACGGAGAGGTCGGCGACGCCCACCAGGGAGTCGCCGCAGCGGATGCGGTGGTTGAGGAACGTGAGGGGCTTCCCTTCGGTATGTCCTTCGATCCACAAGGCCACCTTGCAGAGTTCGACCGCCAAGGGATTCTTGTCCACCCCGTGGAGGCAATGGGCGATGACGTCCCGGGTGGCCGTGCGCGTCTCCTCCGGCGGAGGCTCTTCCTCCTCGGTGCGGCCCTTGGCCAGCTCGCGGCCGAGCCGGCGGGCGGCGGCAAGCAGAAAGTGCCCCGAGCCGCATGCCGGGTCGCACACCGTCAGGGAGAGGATCGCTTGTTCCTTCTCGTCCTTGGTCGTGCAGCTGGCCAGGCGCTTCTCGAGCACTGGCACGAGGGCCGACTCCACAAGCTCGTGTACGAGCTCCCGCGGGGTGTAGTAGGAGCCGGTCGACTTGCGTTCGGTGCCCACGCCCAGCTCGAACCGAGGCACACCACTCTTCACGCTGACCATGGGTTCGAACTCGAGCAGGCTCTCGTACACGCTTCCCAGTTCCTCAACATCGAGAGCGGCGTAGTTCACCCGTCGGCGCACCTTCTCCTCACGTGGCGTGAAAAAGGAGAGGTCGAACACAGCATCAAGGAGGTCAGCGTTGCTGAGCTGTGCGCTTTCCAGGTCGCGCATCTCCACCTGGGAGAAGAGGTCGCCGTTCAGCGGGGGAAGGCCAAGCTCCCGAGCAAGCTCCTCTTTGCGCAGAAGGTGGAACAGGGTGCGCAGCGAGAGGTAGAGATCGTCGAACCGCTGCGGCGCGGTCGGCCGGTGCTCGGCCAGCGTGCGCAGACGGCTCAGGCCGTAATGCTTCAGGTACACCGGGTCCTCGGAGAGAAGGCCGCGCTCCTCGGCGACCAGGAGGAAGAACAGGCGGTACACAAGGTGGAGAAGCTGTCGGTAGAGTTCTCGAGGACTCAGCTCCCCTGTGCGCACCCTTTCCCTGAGTTCTTCGTTTCTGGGATGGCGGAGGAAGCCGTCGGCCAGGGTCACGATGGCCCTTTCCACCGCGTCGCGTAGGCCGTCGCGGATTCGCCCACCTTCTTCGATCGCTTGCTGGTGGTACTCCTCAAGCAGGCAATCTTTGGCGTCGGCCATGGTCCGGGGGAAACGGGTGCGGTGGGCCAGGCGCAGAAGGAGTATGAACTCGTTGAACTGGTTGCCATCGAGCATGGACTCAAGGTCGAACTCGATGTAGGCCTGGCGGGCGATGTAGGGGGCCTGGCGCAGGATGCGCAAGGTGCGGCCGTTGGTGACGATGCCCCACAGGTGCTCGGTTCGGTTCAGGTATTCTTGGAGGAGGGCGTGCGGGGACTTGCGGCCGCGGCCCGCCGGCGGGCGTCTTCCCAGCTCTTGGTCGGAGCCGACGATGTGCACCGGGGGCGCTTCTTCCCCGTCGCCCGCCCGGTGGGAGATCGCGTAGATCTCCCCGTCCACGACGGCTCCGGAGCGCTGGTAGGCGAGGCTGTGCCCGAGGACCTCAAGGAGCGGAATCACCCAGTGCTCGCGGGTGACTGTCGTGAGGGACTCTGCCTTAGCGTAGTGGAGTCGGCTCTGGTAAGCGGCCCAGTATCTGCGAACATGAGTCCATCCCGCAGAAGCGTAGTCGACGAGGGTCTGGCGGCCGTCGATTCCGAAGTCCTTGGGCTTCTGGCCGGGAAGCTCGGTGAGCTTCTCGAGGACATCCGGGCCGAGGACGCCGCCCTCCAGCCGCAGCGTGACCGCCTTCATCGGGCCACCCCTTGGGGCACCGGCTGGACCACGAGAACGCCGAGGAGGTCCGGCGGAAGGTGCGGCTCCACGCGGATGGGAAGCCCCGAGACGTGCTCGCGCAGGCGGCGGTTCATCGCCTCGAGTTCCTCGGCGCGGGACTGGGCCACCTGGGCCAGATGCTCCTGGAGCTCCGCTTGCCAGCCCAGGGTCTCCTCGAGCAGGCGGCGCTTTTCCTCGGGGGACACGTTGGCGCTGGGCCGGAGTTCGTCCAGGCACTCAGCTGCCCTGTCGGGAGGGATGGTCTCGATGTCGGGAGGAATGCCCTCAAAGCCCCACACGAGCGTCTCCTCGGCCAGGACCGGCGCCTCCCGCAAGCTCTTTTGGAAGTAGCGCAGGCGCAGGACGAGGAACGTGGTCCGCAGATTGACCTGCTCGGACCGGATCACCCCGCAACGGGCGGCCGGTGGCTGACCGTCCGCTGGGTACAGAGCGAGGTCCATCAGGTGCTCGGACAACCCTTCGACAAGCGGGTGGTTACGGCCGATGTATGTGGTCCCTTTCGGCGGCGGGGAGGTGAAGGCGATACGCCAGCGGTCGGGGACCTCGTTCAGGCGAGTCCGCACCGGCTCGGGAAGGCCGCTTGGGTCCAGTTCGTAGATCCCTGGTCCAGCGGACCGGAGCGTCACCCCCAGGCGGGCACAGGCCGTCTGGAGGAACCGGAGAAGATCGTCCGGGGTGCCCAGCACCCGGTCGGTCTGCTCGAGCTCCCGGGCGACCTCGTCGGGCTTGATCGTGTGCTGGGCGAAGCGGGTGCGGCTCTTGCGTTCCCG
>PUMK01000105.1 GCA_003551325.1 Candidatus Acetothermia bacterium
AGACCCCAAGGAGATGACCCGGCGGGCACTGGTCCTCGAAGTTGGCGACGAAGCTGACCGAGTGCGCATCGAGGATCGCTTGCATACGGAAGCGGGCGTGGCCGGGGTTGAACAACTGCGACGTACCATTGCTCCGCCCCCCCGCCTTCCCGCCACTTCACGGATCCTGGCGCTCGTGGGCCTGGTGGTTTCATTGGCAGCATCGCTGTTCCTTGCGCGTTGGACGATGGCGGGGATGGCTGAGCGCTGGCACAACGAACTGACGTTGCTCCGACAATCGGGACTACGGGAAACCGTTCTGCGGATACCGTTCCTCTCGGCCGGAGCTGCTGCCGGGTTGACGGCCGCGCTTCTCTACGTGGCCAGCTACTGGGGGGTTTGGAGTTGGTCGCAAGGCGTCCCAGCCGTACGGCAGGCGGCACCGTTGCTGACCACCAGTGGTCCAACGGCCACCGCCCTCGGCCTGGTCATCGGCCTGGCACTCGGCATTCTCGGAGGCATGCTGGGCTATCCGGCTCCGCATACTCACACGCGCCGCAACGCATCCACCGGGTGAAGACGCGAGGCCCTGAGGGCGGGCAAAGCCCCTGAGACCGCACCCACCACAAAGGAGAAGATCAACGCCCCTACGATCAGGGGTACGTTGAACACCGGGACGAACAACCCCTCAAGCGCGAACAAGTGGCCCGTAAGCCAGACCGCGCCCCAGGCAAGCCCCAGCCCCACGAGCAGCCCAAGCACGCCACCCACCGTTCCCATAAGCCCCGACTCCAGAAGGAAGAGAAGCAGGATCTGCCTACGCTTCGCTCCGACCGCCTTCGCAACGCCCACCTCTCTGGTGCGTTCAAGCACGGCGGTATACATGGTGTTCATCACACCGACCCCTCCGACCAGAATGGAGATCCCCGCGATCCCAGCGAGGAAGGCCTGCACACCTCCAAGGATGGTCCCGATGCCCTCGGTGACATCCTCGAAGCTTGTCAGGAACGCCCCTGTGGTTCCTGTCTCCAGAAGGACGCGTCGGACATCGCTGCGGACGAGCACCACGTCCACACCCGGCATGAGCTGAACGATGGCGTACTGAACCAGGTTCGGTCCGGGGAACAACGCTCGCAGCGCCTCGTACTGGACGAGCAGCCCATCGTTGAGCGGGATCCCCCCCAGCCCCGCAGGGCCGGCACGAGCTTGTTGTCGAACGAGAACACCCGCAACCTGAAACGCGTGATCCTCAACGAGCACGACATCGCCGGGCCCAGCTCCCAGAACCTGAGCTGTTCGTGCACCGAGCACCACCTGATCGCGACGTACCAGCCCTCCGCCCTCCTCAAACCCCATCTCGAGTTGCGGGACCAACGCCTCCATGGCCGGTGTGTAACCCACCAGCGGAAGGAACCCTCGTCCCACCGGACCCTCAGCGTAGACCATCTCCGTTCGGACCGGCATACCCTCCTGAACCCCCCGTACGCCGCTTAGTGCATCGACGTCCAACGGAAACCTGCCGGCCAGGCCCCCACGTGGTGTGATCAGCAACGTGTTGTACCCTACGATCCGTTCCACCTGCGCGACCACACTTCGCTGCAGTCCCTGCCCAACCGAGATCAGCGCCACCACAGCAGCTGTGCCGATCAGAATGCCCAAAACCGTAAGCCAAGACCGTGTCCTGCGGCGAAGGATGTTGTGAAGCCCCAGGAGGAACAGGTCGCGGATCATGCTCCATCCTCCAGCAAGCCGTCGCGCATCCGCAATATCCTATGTGAAAACGAGGCCACCTCGGGATCGTGCGTCACCATCATAATCGTGCGCCCCTCCTCCCGAAGCCACCGAAAGATCTCCATGATCTCCCTGCCCGCATGGCTGTCCAGGTTACCCGTGGGCTCATCTGCCAGCATCAATTCAGGATCAGCTGCCAGCGCCCGTGCCAGGGCAACACGTTGTTGCTGCCCCCCCGACAGCTGGTCGGGACGGTGTAGCATCCGATCGGCGAGCCCAAGGCGCGTCAGTAGCTCCTTGGCCCGCACGCGCCGACGGCGCCCGGGCACGCCCTGGAAGACGAGCGGAAACTCTACGTTGAGAAGGGCACTCAATGTGGGGACAAGGTTGAAGGTCTGGAACACGAAACCAATGTGCTTCCCTCTCAGCTCTGCCCGGTGGTCCTCACGGAACGCGCTTGCCTCTTGCCCGTCCCAGATGACCTCACCGGAGCTTGGCCTGTCCAGAAGTCCACAGAGCTGCAGCAGGGTTGACTTACCCGATCCGGAAGAACCCATCAGCGCTGCGAAGTCTCCCTTCGGCACCTCCAGATCCACGCCCGCCAGAGCAAGGACATCGACCTCACCCAGGCGGTAGACCTTTGTCACAGCCCGAAGGGCGACCAACGCCTCGCTCATGGGCGCACGTACTCGATCAACTCCATTTCCATCTGCAGCTCACCACGCCGCGTGATGCGCAACAGCGGCATGAAGTAGACTGGATCGTCCACGGCGATCCCCAACTCGGTGCGTGTCTCCCCTCCGGCCACGCCGAACTCGCCGATGAGACACAGCACCCCGGCAATCTCGGCCTCCTCACGTATACGGAAGACGTAGCCCCCGGGAAGCTGGTAGTCCTCACCCACACGCAGCACATCCCGCCTGCGCATGACCATGGACAGCACGGAGAGGTCCACGTCCGTGCCCGGCGCCTGTACACCTAGCGCAGAGCCCAGGAAGCCCAAGAGGCCAAGCTCTTCCGCCGCACCGCGCGCCGACACACGCAACTCCACTGCGAACTCGTCATCCACCCTGATCACAGACAGATACAAGGTCTGGTTCGGCGGAACGTCCCTTCCGGACAGCTGCCACGTCATCTCCGTCGTGCCCGCCGGAAACTCTTTCAAATCGACCTGCGCCACGACACCAGCGCTCAACAGTGCACAGGCCATGAGCACGATTCCGATTGCCTTCTTCATCCCTGTTCACCCCCCGATGCGGGATCTGCTCGATCCTCCACGCCCGCCAGGCCGCGCTCCACACGCATGGCGCCCCAGCGCAGCATGAGGACGATACCAATCAGCACACCCATCATCTCAACAAAACGGTACACCACCGAGAAGGCGATTGCACCACTCCCCGGGATGCCAAGCAGAGCCAGGATTCCCATCCGCCCTCCCTCGGCAATGCCCAATCCTCCGGGCGTAACCCAGAACACAGTGGTCAGGAACACGTTGAGCGTGAAATACAGTGACAGCTGCGAGAAGCCAAACACGATCCGCTGCGTGAAGTAGAAGAACACAAGCGGGCGCAGGTAGTTCAGGAACACCACGAGAAGCTGTAGGCCAAAGGCCAACAGTGTGTGAAGCGGTCGGTATCGAAGGGCGCGGTGCACCTCCTCTTCCATCTCCGCAATACGCACGGACGCTCTGGCCATGCGTTCCCTCCCTGGAGCACGCCGCGCCAGTGCGGACATGCCCCGGGACAACCAGCGGTAGTCACGCGCAAACGAGAGTAGCCCGACAGCAACGAACACCATGATGACACCCAGCCCAACCGCAACGCCCTGCTTATCGCCCCGTTCAAGCTCCCGGGAAGCCAAGACGAACAGCCCCCCCATGGCCGCCACACATACCAATGCCAGGGCGGCCAGCAGACGCTCAAGTACCACCGTGGCCACCACACGCGACATGGGTACCCCAGCCCTCCGCGCCACGGCATAAGCGCGGACGGGCTCACCGCCCAGGTGCATGGACGGGGTGAGATAACTCACCGCGAATCCCGACAACAGCGAACCGGCAAGCGTCGACCAGGGCACACGCACACCGGCTGAACGAAGGAGTACGGACCAGCTCATCATCCAGGAGAGAAGGATCGCGACAACGTTGGCTGTAACGGCTAGAAAACCCCAGAGCCCAACAGCCCGAACCTCCTCCCACACCCGCCGAGGGCCGCTGATGTACACGAACACAACCAAAAGCGCGAGCCCAACGAGCATCAGCACGAGCGGCAGATACCGCTTCCTCTTACGCATGGCCCTATAGATACCCCAATCCCCTCAACCGCTCCACTGTATCGTCGGAAGATCCCCCTGGGCCAACCGGGGCATCATCACCAGTACGTGGTATGAGCACACCCGGATCGAACGCTGCATGCAGCGGCACACCATCCATCCAAGGCGGAATGCGTGCCCCGAGCAGCGTCAAGATCGTGGGGGCGAGATCAGCAAGGGTACCACGGAGGCCACGACCCGGACGCACACCGTCACCGTGCATCACCAGCAACCCCTTCATCCTGTGGCCAGCCCTTACAGTGGGACTGCCGAACACAGTGCGTCGCTGGAATCCACCCAGGCCTTTGCCCGGCCAGCGCAACCCCCTCGGGAGAAACAGAAGATCTGGCGCCAAGTGCGCCTTGTCACCCGCGTACACATCAGAGGCCTGGAACAACCGCCCCAGATACGGTGTGCCCCCCGGCACACGCAGTCCCTGAAGCCCGTCCGTCAGCTCACGAAGGAGTCGCTTAGCATCGGCGGGGGAGACAATGCCCTGTGGTTCACGTCCACGACGGTTGAGGATGACACTGCCGATCTCGCACTGCGTGAAGGCCCATGTGCGACGCCAGTCGATGTCATCCCACGACAGGAAGAGCTTTCTGAGCAGCCGAGCGACGTGACCCTCGGCCCAAAGATCTGTGGCATTGCGCAACCATCCAAACCTGCGTGCAACTGGGTACACGAGAGCACCAAGCGCCATCAGACGCTGCTGATCGATCCCCGAACGGAACACCACCTCTCTGAGGGCAGCTCCGGGGCGCCTCCGGAGGCGCAGGAACCCCTCTCTGAGGAGCCAAGTGTTGATGTGAAATTCGCCGTCCACCGGACCCATCCCGTGGTCCGAGAGTACCACGGTGTTCTCGGGCCGGAGCGTCTCCAGGATTTGTCCCAGGGCCCGGTCAGCCGCACGGAAGACTTGGAGGGGTTCCGGCTCACCCCAGCGGAAATGCTGAACTGTGTCCGTGGTTTGGAAGTGGACACCTACGAGCTCAGGGGGGTCAGATCCAGCCAAGCTGCACAGCACCTGAGCTTGCTCCACGGTCATCGTCTCCAGCTGGCGCGTCCACTGAACGGGGTCGGTCCAGCGCGTCCAATCCGGTGGCGTCGTGCAGTAACCGGGAACCGCACGTTCAACCGATGCCATCACACCCGGCGGGTGACCCACAGCTCCCCGCGGAGCCAGCAGCCCAGGTACCCAGAAGCCTTCCAGCTCTCTGGCCGGGTGGGTGAGCGGAAAGCCAACGACGCCCACCCGCCCAACGCCCGAGGCCAACTCCCAGAAGGTGGGCAGGGGCACCGCCCGACCGTCAGCAAGCGCCGGACGATACGATCCCTGGCGACGCACGGCCCAACCATAGATCCCGTGCCGTCCAGGGTTCGTCCCGGTGTGGAAGGATGCCCATGCAGGCGCTGTCACAGGGGGGATCGTACTTTCCACCTTACCCCACGCGCCCTCCTCCATCAGTTGAGCCAAGACCGGAAGAGCCCCCATTTTGATCCACCGTCGGACCAGCCCTGGAGAGGCGCCGTCCCAGGCCACCACGAGCAACCGCGTCATGCGTTATCGGACAGCGCCTCGCTGAGGAGCGCAAGGGCAGCGTCAACGGTTCGCTCTCGGACATGATCACGCGTTCCCGACAACCTATGCTCCTGTACGCGCGTCGCGGCGTCCCGACCCGCAACGGCCACGTAGACAAGACCCACGGGTTTGGCTGGCGAACCACCCCCCGGTCCAGCGATACCGGTGGTTGCAAGGGCGATCCCCGCCCCCATGAGATCCAGTGTGCCTTCGGCCATGGCCATTGCGCATTCAGCCGATACAGCACCGTGCTCGCGGAGCACGTGCAGCGGAACCTTCAACAGGTCCTGCTTGACCGCATTCGCGTAAGCGACCACGCCTCCGAGAAAGTACGCGGACGAGCCCGGAACGTCCGTGATGCGTGCGGCCAGCAACCCCCCTGTGCAGGACTCCGCACCCGCAAGCCACAGCCGGCGACGAAGCAGAGCGTCAGCAATTCGCTCCACGATCCCCTCCTGACTTGATTGCGCGATCAACAAGCCGGCAGAGATCGACCAGGTCTCCCCGGAGCACCACCTCAGCACCGCCGTCATAGGGCGTTGGCTGGTCGTTCGCCACCAAGACCGGAATGCCCCGGGAGAACGCCCGGGGGACAAGCCCCGCCACAGGCCAGACCGACAGAGAACTCCCCATCACCAAGAGGACGTCCGCCCCGTCAACATCCCGGACCGCTTTGTCCATCGCGGGGGGAAGCGCTTCGCCGAACAACACCACGTCCGGCTTCACCAACCCATCACAGGCACATCGCGCTACCGCATGCTGCCGCGCCTGCTGCGCCACCCACCCAAACCCGTATGACCGACCGCAGTCCAGGCAAGACCCACTGCGAACGTTCCCGTGTATCTCGTGCACGTTGACCGAGCCGGCTGCTTGGTGAAGTCCGTCGATGTTCTGGGTGACCACACCGCTCAAACTGCGGTTCTTCTCCAGTTCAGCCAGCCAACGGTGAACAGCGTTGGGCCTTGCCTTGCGCATCACCGAGAACCGCTCCATCCAGAAGGCGTAGAAGGCTTCCGGATGGGCTCGAAGGCCATCGATCGATGACACCAACTCCACATCGTGCTGTTCCCAGAGCCCCCCAGGGCCGCGGAAGTCCGGTATGCCCGAAGGCGTGCTCACACCAGCCCCGGTAAGCGCCCATCCGGCTCGAGCATTGGCCAGTAGCTCCGCTGCACGCCGCACATCGGAAGGTTGGAGTGCCATGAGCAACAGTGTCCACTGCGGGTCGGTACCGTTCAACACCAGTTGTGACGGTGAGAAGTGCCGTTTATCATGGTGGGGAAAGGAAGGGAAGATGGCTGGGCATTCCAAGTGGGCGAACATCAAGTACCGTAAGGAACGACAGGACAAGAAGCGTTCCAACATGTTCGCCCGGTTGATCCGTGAGATCATGGTTGCCGCACGGGAGGACCCCAGCCTGGAGAGCAATGCAACGCTGGCCTCGGCCGTCGAACGTGCACGCGTAGCCAACATGCCCAAGGAGAACATCGAGCGCGCCATCAAACGCGCATCGGGAGAAGGCGACGGGGCTCGGTTGGAGGAAGTCCTTTATGAAGGCTATGGCCCCGGGGGTGTAGCAATCCTCGTACGTACGCTCACCGACAACCGAAACCGCACAGCGTCCGTCATGCGCCATGCATTCGACACGGGTGGAGGATCGTTGGGATCCGAGGGATGCGTAGCCTGGCAATTCGAGCGAAGGGGGAGCGTTCAGGTGGAGCACCTCCCCGAGGACATGGACCAGGAAGAACTCGTCTTGCTGGCAATCGAACACGGAGCAGAGGATTTCGTCGAGGACAACGGAGCGTTGATCTTCCACACACAGCCCACCGATGTGGCGCAGCTTCGGGACGGACTGAGAAACTTGGGCGTCGAGGTCACGCGTGCCATCATCAACCTCGAGCCCAAGACCACGGTGCGCGTGGAGGG
>PUMK01000242.1 GCA_003551325.1 Candidatus Acetothermia bacterium
CCAACCAGTCGAGCTCGTACGCCCCGGCAACCCAGAACAGGGAGAGCACGATCGGGAATGCCACGAACGCCGTCACCGCACGTCTCACCAGGCTGCTCACCGCAGGACCTTCCCGAAGTTGCGCTGGCGTCCCTGGTAGGCGTGCACCGCACGCATAAACGTGGCCTCGTCGAACTCCGGCCACAGAACAGGCGTGAAGAAGAGCTCAGCATAAGCCGCTTCCCAAAGGAGGAAGTTCGACAGGCGCTGCTCGCCCCCTGTCCGGATCACCAGATCCACATCGGGCAATCCCGCAGTGGGCATCAGACGGTGTACGCATGCTGCATCCACATCCTCGGGCCGGAGTGCGCCATCCACCGACTGTTGGACCGCCTTGCGCATGGCTTCCACGACCGACCAACGCCCACCGAAGCTCAGCGCAACATGGAGGAACAACCGTCGGTTATCACGCGTCCGATGTTCCGCTCGCCTCACTTCCTCCGCCAAGACCGGCGGCAACCGATCGTGTTGGCCAATCGCCTCCACCCGAACACCGGCATCGGCCAGCTCGCCGAGCTTCTGCGCCAAGAACTCGCCCAGAAGCTCCATCAGGAACTCCACCTCTTCCGGCGGGCGTTCCCAGTTCTCCGTGGAGAAGGCAAACAGCGTAAGGTGCTCACAGAGCGTCTCTCTCGTGACGAAGCGGATCAACCGTTCGGCAGCTTCGCCTCCCTTGCGATGACCTTCCACGCGCGGTAGCCCACGCGCGGCAGCCCAGCGGCCATTCCCGTCCATGACCACCGCGACGTGGTGCGGCAGAGGTCCCTTGTGCACTTGATCAAGCTCGTTCCGTAAGGACACTGCGTGCCTCCCCAACCACGGTTAGCGATCCACAGACCACGAGGGCATCCTCCTCATCAAGCTCTGCGACAAGCGACGCGGCGGTTTCGCCCACGCCTCCGCCGACCTCCCAGCGATGGGCGCACCGACGGGCCTGATGCGCCAGAGCCTCAGCGGGAAGCGCCCGATCGGAGGCGGGCGTTGCCAAGACAACGCGGTCGAACCTCGGGAACAAGATCTCAGCCATGGAACGCACCAGCTTCCCCCGCAGGGCGCCGAACAACAAGGTCTTCCGACCCTTTACCGAGGGAAGACGTTCCATGGTCTCGGCGAGGCCCCGTGCGCCTGCGGGGTTGTGCGCTGCGTCAAGCACCACGTAGGGGCAACGATGCAGGACTTCGAACCGGCCAGGCCATTGAGCGTCCCAGAGCCCCTCGACGATGTGATCGCGGGAGACCTCCACGCCACCCACCAGTTCAGCCAGTGCACCGAGTACCAGCGAAAGATTCGGCCTCTGATACGCGCCCAGGAGCCGCGTGGCAAACGTCCCCAAGCCCAGCGGGTCTGTGCGCGAACCCCACAGTGCCCGCTCCCAGGAGAGTTCCCTGAGTTCGACGTCGCCGGGGTCAACCTGAACGAACGCTGCACCAATCTCCTCACACTCGCGCCGGAAGACGTCCAACACTTCGGACTTGTCCTCCACCGTGACCATGGGGATCCCTTGCCGGGCTACACCTGCCTTCTCCCAGGCTGCGCGCATGAGGCCAGGACCGAAGAACTCACGGTGATCGGAGGTGACGGAGGTGACCAGCGTCAGAAGCGGGTTGGCCAGACACCGGGTGGCGTCGAACCTGCCCCCAAGGCCTGTCTCGACGACACCCATCGCAACCTCTTGCTCGGCGAAATACGCGAACGCCGCGGCTGTCAGTGCTTCAAACTGGTTAGGGCGTCCCGGGCCCGCATCGAGTTCCTCCACCGGGTCCATCGCGCGCATGATCAGTTCACCCAGGTGTTCAGCTTCCACGGGTGTTCGACACACACGGATGCGCTCTGTGGGGTCGCCCAAGTCCGGAGATGTGTACGCACCCACGCGTATCCCTCCCGCACACAGAACGGACTCCAGCAGCGCCACCACCGAGCCTTTGCCGTTCGTTCCAGCGATGTGGATCGCCGGGAACCTGCCTTCCGGGTTTCCAAGGCGCGCCAGGAGTTGTTCCGTGCGCTCCAATCCCGGCCTGACGATCCGTTCGGAGTGAAGAAGCCCCTCCGGCACACCTCGAATCACGGGCCGCCCTCCACGTGTCGAAGAAGCCGTTCGCGTTGGTTGCGGAGCTCATCAGCCTCCTCTTGAGCCTTGGCCACGACGTGCTCCGGCGCCCGTGTCCGGAAGGAAGGATTCGACAACCTTCCCTCCAGAGCTGCCAGCGCCTCGTCCACCTTAGCCAATTCTCGCCGCAACCGTTCCAACTCCTTCTCCCAGTCTACCACACCGTCAACGGGAAGATAGAGGCTGAGCTCACCTGCAACACCCTTGGCCGTGGCTCGGCCTGGGCGGTACTGAGGATCGAATCGGACAGAGCCACACTTGGCCAGGCGGCGCAACGCCTCGCTGAAGTGCCCCACCAACGGTTCCGCCTCCTTCCGGGCTCCGGTGATCACGAGATCAAGCTCGGCACCTGCAGGTACGCGCAGTTCGGCCCGGACCGCGCGCACCTCCACCACGACGGACTGTGCGCGCTCGAGCAACGCTTCTGCCTGTTCGTCCACTGCATCCGGCCCGTGATCGGGGAAGGGCACATAGGCCAACGGGCCCTTTCTTCCCGTGTGAAGCCATAGCTCTTCGGTGATGAAGGGCATGAACGGGTGCATGACCACGAGAAGCTCCTCGAGGATACCGCGGAGCGTCCGCTGACAGGTGGTTCGTGCCTGGGCGTCGTCACCGTAGAGTCGAAGCTTGGCCAGCTCAAGGTACCAGTCGCAGAGTTCGTGCCAGGTGAACCTGTACACAGCATCCGCTGCCAGATGGAAGTTGAACCGGTCCAGTTCCTCGCGGACCTTACGGACCGTCTTCGCAAGCCGCGACTGAATCCACCGATCCTCCCACGCCAACGGAGCCGCTGGCGCCTCGTCCGTGAGGTCATCGGTGTTCGTGAGGACGAAGCGCGCCATGTTCCAGATCTTGTTCAGGAAGTTGCGCGCCTCATCGAGCTCTCCCATGCTCATCCTGCGAGTCTGGCCCTTGGTGGTGCTTCTGGCCATCGTGAAGCGTAGGGCATCCATACCGTGGGATTCCTTGACCTCCAGGGGATCGATGATGTTGCCTTTGGACTTGCTCATCTTCTGCCCTTGGGCGTCTACGATCAACGGGGTCACGAACACCTGACCGAAGGGTTCCCTCCCCATGAAGTGCAGACCCATCATCACCATCCGCGCGACCCAGAAGAAAAGGATGTCAAAGCCCGTGAGCAGTACGCTCGTCGGGTAGAACCGCTCGAGCTCTGCCGTGGCTTCGGGCCAACCCATGATGGAGAAGGGCCACAGCGACGAGGAAAACCATGTGTCGAGCACATCGTCATCCTGGCGGAGCTCAACGTCCTCCCCGTAGTGCGCGCGGGCCTGCTGGCGAGCGTCCTCCTCGTCCATACCCACGAACAGCGCATTGTCCGGGCCGTACCAGGCGGGAATCCGGTGCCCCCACCACAGCTGCCGGGAGATGCACCAGTCACGGATGCTCTCCAGCCAGTCCGTGTACACCTTCGTCCAACGTTCGGGGGTGAACACCACCCGTCCGTCGCGGACGGCCTGCAGCGCCGGCTCGGCCAACGGCTTCATGCGCACGAACCATTGGGTGGAAAGGAGCGGCTCCACGGCCACCCCGCAGCGATCGCAGTGGCCCACGCCATGACGGTACGGTTCCACGTTCTCCAGGAGCCCTTCCTCTTCCAACCTCTTGACCAAAGCCTTGCGGGCCGCCACCCTGTCCAACCCGGCGAACGGTCCTCCGTGTTCGTTGACCGTGCCGTCGGGGTTGAGGACGTTCAGCGAAGGAAGGCCATGGCGGCGCCCCACTTCCAGGTCCACCGGGTCGTGGGCCGGCGTGATCTTGAGGACACCCGTACCGAAGGCAGGGTCCACCTCGTCCGCCCCCACGATGGGAAGCGGTCGGCCGAGCACCGGCAGGATCGCTGTCTTACCGATGAGGTACGCGTAACGCTTGTCCCCGGGGTTGACCGCCACGCCCGTGTCGCCAAGCATGGTCTCCGGACGGGTGGTGGCGATGACCACGTGGCCGCCGTCCTCCAACGGATAGCGCACGTGGTACAGGTTACCGTCGATCTCCTGGTGCTCGACCTCGATATCGGAGAGGGCGGTGCGGCAACGGGGACACCAGTTGATCATGTAGTTGCCGCGGTAGATAAGCCCTTCGCGGTACAGCGTAACGAACGCTGTGCGGACCGCAGCCGACAGCCCATCGTCCAGGGTGAACCGCAGGCGGGACCAATCGCACGAACACCCAAGGATCTTCAGCTGATCGACGATCTCGGATCCGTACTTGTCTTTCCAGGCCCAGACGCGCTCCAGGAAACGCTCGCGACCCAGCGCGTGACGGTCCGTTCCCTCGCGGGCCAGCTCGCGCTCCACCACGTTCTGGGTGGCGATGCCTGCATGGTCGGTGCCCGGGAACCAGCACGCTTCGAAGCCATCCATGCGTTTCTGTCGGATCAGGATGTCCTGAAGGGTGTTGTTGAGCGCGTGGCCTTGGTGGAGACGTCCGGTGATGTTCGGGGGGGGGATCACGATGGAGAACGCAGGCTTGTCGCTGCGGGGATCGCATGCCCACAGATCGTCCCACGCTTGGCGCTGCCGGTCCTCCACCTCCCGAGGGTCGTACCGCGTGGGCAGGGTCATGTCATGCACCCAGCCAGGCTGCATCCGACGTGGTGTACTCCAGGATCTCGTCGGGGGCGAAGAACAGCGGGATCTCCCGCCCCGCGGACGCCGGCGCATCGGATCCGTGCACCAGATTGCAGGTCACCACCATTCCGTAGTCGCCGCGGATCGTCCCCGGGGCTGCCTGTCGGGGGTTCGTCGTCCCCATCAGCCGCCGTACCGTCTCGATCGCTTCATCTCCCTCGATCACCATCGCCACCAACGGCGCGGCGGTGATGAACTGCACCAACGCTTCAAAGAAGGGCTTCTCCCGATGCTCAGCATAGTGCTTCTCGGCGAGATCCCGGGTCACACGCATCATCTTCAGTCCCACGATGCGCAAGCCCTTATCCTCAAACCGACCGATGATCCGCCCCATCAGACGACGCTGCAGGGTATCCGGCTTCAGCAAGACAAGCGTTCGCTCCACGTTGACCTCCTGGTGCATTGTGCTCGGGGCGGGATGCGGTCACCACGACCCGGTGCGTTCACTTGAGTCCGGAATATCTACCATGTTCCCGGTGGGGGTGCAAGGAAGAACAGACCACAGCGCCAACATCAGCCCGTGCGCACATAGCGACGACCCGCGTGTTCCTCAACCAATCCGCTGAGCTCGAGTTCAAGAAGTGCGCGCGCCACACGGGCATGCGGAAGCCCCGTCACCGCCGACAGCTGGCCGCTGTCCAGGGGCTCCGAAGCAAGCGCTTGATGAATGACCTGAGCATCTCCGGTGGGCATGGGAAGCTCCGGAGCACCAACAGCTTGTCCTACGCCCCCCAGGGCCTCGCAGATGTCCTCCACGCAGGTTACGGGCCTTGCCCCATCCTGTAGCAGGCGGTTGCTGCCCAGCGAAACCTCCGAAGTAATCGGCCCGGGCACGACCATGACCTCCTTTCCCAGTTCCAGCGCCCGGTCTGCCGTGATGAGCGCCCCGGATCGCGCCGGTGCCTCCACCACCACGACCACCTGCCCCAGTGCAGCGATCAACCTGTTGCGCCGGGGAAAACTCCACCGCGTGCCGGCCATGTCCCAGGGGTACTCCGAAACCACAGCGCCTGATGCGGCGATGGCGCCCACCTGAGCCTCGGCACCCGCGGGATAGGGCTTCCCGATCCCTGTGCCCAGCACCGCGACGGTCCGACCCGTGGCAAGCGCCCCCTGATGGGCCGCCGTGTCCACGCCCGGGGCCATCCCGGAGATCACGGTGATCCGTCGCTCCGCGAGTTGGGTGCCAAGCCGTTTGGCCACAAGACGTCCATAGCTTGTGCAGCGCCGTGTTCCGACAATGGCGACGCTCCACCGCTCGACGGGAGGCAGCGATCCCAGCACATAGAGGACCAACGGGGGCACGGGAAGCTCGCGCAAGGCCTCGGGGTACGCGTCATCGTCGCCTGTGAGGACCGTGGCCCCAGCTCGTTGTGCCTTTGCCTGTTCCTCGTCCGGATCGACAGACCGGCGCGCTCGACCGATTCGCTGCGCGACCTCGGAGCCCACCATGCGAGCAAGCGTGCTCTCCGGCGCCTCCCACACCTCCCTCGGTCCACCCAAGACGCGCAACAACGTTCGCAGACGGGCCGGTGTGAGCGCGGCCACCATGTTCAAGGCAATCCAGATGCTTTTATCGTTCATGTTCCGATCATACCACTATGACACACCGTTCGTCTTCCTTTTTCGGTATGCGTTGTGGACAGCTGAAGGCGTACACGCTAGCATCGCTATCGTGAAGGAGGGAATCCGATGAGGCGATGGCTGAGCACCCTCTTGTTGATCACGTTCTCCCTGACATCCTTGGGAAGCGCTGTCGAGCAGATCCTCGAACGTCCCGGGGCTTACCACGAGCATGCTCTGGCGGTCTGGGAAGGAGGCTGGGCGGTCGCTCAAGGCCGGACGATCGAGATCTGGAGCTTCGACGTGCTCACCGGCCCCCGGCAGGTACTCCGGGAGCACAACACCGAGATCACAACCCTCGCGGCGACCGCGGACGGGCGCTTGCTTGCTGCCGGCGGTCGAACCGGTGGGCAGCTGCTCGTGTGGGATCTTGAATCCGGGGAACGGAAGTCGTGGACACATCCGGTGACCGGCGAACTCATCGCGCAGCTCGAAGGCCACCGTTACATGATCTGGGGGCTCGACTTCTCACCCGACGGGACGCTGTTGGCCAGCGGTGCGTCCGACGCCACGGTGCGGCTATGGGATGTGGCAACCGGCGTTGAAGTTGGCCTGGTGAACGACCACCTGAGCCTGATCCGGAGCGTGCATTTCTCCCCGGATGGCAAGACGCTGGCCTCGTCGTCCTGCGACGGCACGGTCCGACTGTATGACGTGCAGACCTTGCGACAGACGCGGGATCCATTGCGCGGCGGGATCAACGTCTACGTGGTGACCTTCTCCCCCGATGGCCTCCAGCTGGCCCTCGGGGTGAACCCGCGCCGCGAGACCCCGGCAACCGTGCAGGTCTACGATGCGACCACGGGCGCGCTTACATGGAACCACGAGCCCGAAGGCCGGACCAGCGTCTACGCCGTTGCGTTCTCACCCGATGGAGCATGGCTCGCCACGGGGGGCTTCAGCCGTGTTGTCGAGCTTCGGGATGCGCGCAGCGGACAGCTCCTTGAGGTTCTGACAGGCCCCACAGACCACATATGGGGGCTGGCGTTCAGTCCCGACGGCGACAAGCTCATCTGTACCTCCAAGGATGGCACGGTCCGCGTGTGGCATGTCACACCCTGAACGCCTGGTGCAAGCGCTGCGCCAGCTGACACACGAG
>PUMK01000169.1 GCA_003551325.1 Candidatus Acetothermia bacterium
GTGCTTCGGAACCCCCTCGCCTCGCCGCAGATCATCGGTGTGAACACCGGTGCCGGGCTGTTCGCTGTGGCACTCATGGTCCTGGCACCAGGTCGCATTGCGCTCATCCCGCCAGTGGCTTTCCTCGGCGCTTTGTTGGCTGCCCTGCTTGTCTACGGTCTTGGGGCAGGCCTGGGCGCCACGCGATCCTCCACTGTGCAGATCGTCCTCGCCGGCGTAGCTGTATCAGCGTTCTTCGGGGCGGCGACCTCAGCACTGATGATCGTGTTCAGCGATGACCTCGCCATCACCTATACGTGGATCATCGGGGGGCTCTCCGGACGTGGCTGGAGCTACTTCCGGCTTCTGTGGCCCTACAGCATGTCGGGGCTCCTGGTGGCCATGCTCCTTGCTCCATCGCTCAACGTGTTTGCCCTCGGCGACGAAGTAGGGCGCAGCCTCGGACTGTCGGTCAGTGTCTATAGAGCCGGCTCCATCTTCGTCGCCGCCTGGCTCGCCGGTAGCGCGGTGAGCGTGGCCGGCACAGTGGGCTTCGTCGGACTCATCGCGCCGCAGGCAGCGCGGCTGATCGTTGGAGAGGACTACAGATTCCTCCTCCCCCTGTCCGCGTTCTTCGGCGGCCTTTTGCTGCTCGTGGCCGACACGGTTGCCCGCACCGCGTTCATGCCCGTGGAGCTGCCTGTTGGGGTGCTTACGGCAGCCCTGGGCGCTCCGTTCTTCCTTGTGCTCCTGCGCCGTACCCAGCGAGCGACCTGAGGGAACGCAGGTCGTCGATCGCTTGACGCCACTGCCAACGGCAGCACGGCTCTCCGGGGAAGAGCTTCTGCAGAACTGCTCGTACGGTTCTCGGGTTCCCCAGATTCCCGAACCTCGAGCACACCGTTTGGTGGATAGCCTTGCGAGGTTCCTCACCAACGCCGAGCGTCTCGGCCCTCGCCTCAACAACACAGAGCGCCAACGAACTACTGTGTTCGTTCGACCTCGAATGCGCCGTCCAGATCGTGGCTCTCGAACGTACCGCTGAGTATCCCGCCCACGGGCCCGTATTCCGTGATCCTCAGCCGAACCGGGAAGAAGTCGGGCATGGCCATGTACGTAATGCCCATCGCCGAGGAAAACGGCGGGGTTCCCGCCAGCCACTGCAAGATAAACGTGGTCCCGGCCTCAGGTCCGTATACCCCGGGACCATCGACCAAGGCGAACGTGAGACTCACCGCCGCCTCGGCAGCTCCCCCCAGAATACCTGTGGCACCCGTGTCCCGATCCCGCTGGCCGATGGCCGGGTACACGTATTGGCGTCCCTGCAGCGTGAAGCTGATCGTGCCCATCGGTATCCCCGTGAGTGGCCCATCGGGGGCGGCTGACACGTCGGCGCATGGACGCACCGAGGTGAAGATCTGCTCCAGGACAGACTGCAGATCGTAGAGCGGATCAAGCTCGGTCACCGCAACAACGGCCAAATACAGACCATCAACGCCCGGCGTCGCCCGATGAACGAGTGACAACCGCAACGCACCCTCGAGTTCGTACACGTACCACACAGCAGGCTCGCCGCCCAGGGGTCCCCGGCGCTGATCGACGAGCACCATCCCCGGGTCGGCCGCGTTCTGGGCGATGTCCTCCTCCAGTCGAGCCTTCGTCGAGAGCATCATCGCGAAATGCGACCCTGGACCTTGCACGATGGGCGTGGTTGCCCAGTACCCAAGCAGGGTGATGCCCGCTCCTGCCTCCCTCTTGGCGCGTTCAGTGTTGTCGTGCCAACCCGCGGGAACCCTAAGGCATAGGTCCCCGGCACGAACATCCATCCACTCGGTGGGAATCCCCACCGAAGGAGCATGGGGCTGACGCGCGGGGTCGTCATCCGAATCAGGGGGGGGCACTGGCGGGCCCACCACGACCGGAGCTTCAACACCTGGATCGCCGGGAGGAGCATCGCTGGGGGGGACATCGACACCTGGATCGACAACCGGTGCGTCGGGCGTTAGCCTTGCCAGGAGGCGGTACCCGCCGTGTCCTTGCGTCCGGTACAGACGTACGAAGTACGTGCCCGGTGCCAAGTCCGCACGCTCCACCGCACGCTTCGACTCGTGACCGGAGGCGTCCGAAGCAAGTACCGTTCTCCCGTTCGCGTCGTAGAGGTGAAGCTGAAGGCTCAGCGTGTCCTCCGCCGTGACACTCACGCTGAGCGCCCCCGGCTGATCGGTCGTCACCTTGAACCAATCCATCGTATCCATGCCGGCGACGTTCCCGTACCCCAACAGACCAGGGGTTTCCACACCAGCATCGATCGCCTGCGCCTGGTCCACCGTGTCGTTGGGCTCAAGGTCGCTGGGGAAACGCGCTGGCGCGAACTCAGGCTGAACCGTGTACCCGCCTTGGCCCTGCGTGCGGTAGAGGCGAACGAAGTAGGTTCCTGGCGCCAACCCTGGCCGCTCGACCGTGCGTAAGGACAAGTGCCCCGCGGTATCTTGTACAAGGGTGGTGGTCCCGTTGACGTCGTAGAGATAGAGCTGCAGCTTCAACGTGTCGTCGGCAACCACCCTGATCTTCAGTGTTCCAGGGCCGGTGATCGTCACCGGGTGACGGATGTCGGTCAGCACATCCATGGTCCCGATGATCGGAGAGCCAACCGGCCCAAAACCGTTGGCCCACACCTCAGGCCCCGGCAACACGGCCAAGACACCCGCAAAGAAGAGAACTACTGCCCAGAAGCGCATCCCAACCACACGCGTGTTCACGGTCCGCCTCCTACGTCGGGTGCTCATCAGAGCTGCGACCGCACCGCCGCACCACAGCAGGACCAGATAGTGGAGACTCCGTCGTGCGACGTCGGCCTCAGAGCAGTCCGCGTAGGCCACAATACTCCCCGCAACCCATGCTGAACAACACCTGCAGGCAGCACATCATAAGCAGAGGACTGCTATGGTCCGGATGTTCCTGTGCCGAAGTCCCTGCCCCGCCGCCTGAGGCAAGCCCTGGGCAATCCTCAGCACAACCGACCGTTTGTTGGGGTCTAGAACTGCCGAAGGCCTTGAGCGTCCTCCACCGAGAACTTCATCGGGTGGCAGATCTCGACGAAGCATTCGAGGGTGGCGAAGCACAGCGCCGTACACCGACTCGCATTCCCCGGTATATTGGGCATGTAGAACTGGTTACAGACCTTCGGAATGTACGAAGCCCCCCGGCAGATCAGCATGCTGACCGCAGGGCCCTCGATGTCACGACCGTCATACTTGCTGCCATCAACGATGTCCCTGATGTAACCGGCTCCCTTGTTGATCGTGCCCGCCATGGGAGCCTTGGCCTTGCTCAAGATCTCGCCCGCCACCCTGCTGCTCACCCGATCGAAGACCCTACGCCAATCGATGGAAGATGCTGAGGCAAAGGTGAACACATCGTCGTCCATCGGCGCCCTTCCGGTTTCGGCCATGACCTCAAGTGTCGCAAGGATGCGGGCCCCCGTACCGGCCATGGCCAACCATACACCGAGGGCGACGCTGTTGGGCGTGTCGGCTTGAGCGATCACTTCCCGCACCGTCATGAACAGCACCTCAGGCATGTGGGTCTCCAGCGCCTGCCTCATCGAAGCCACGGTCGCAGTCAGCGGGCCGCCATACACGCGCGGGACGATGTCCAAGAGCTGATCAACCGTCATGTCCAACTCGATATCGATGTTGAGGTAGTGCATGGCCCGATCGAGGACGAACAGGTGCGTGGCTGCCCGCGGGTCAAACACCACGTCCGTGCCCACCATCACGGCCATCGTGATGTCGGAAAACACCCATTGGAGGGGGTAACCCTCGGCGTCGAACACAACCATGCTGACGAACGCACCACGGTTGTTCGTCTTCACCACATGCGTGACGTCGTACGCACCGGCCACATCCGTTCCGAAGTAGTAGCCATGCATCCCGTCGTGGTGCTCAACGTAGAACAGCAACCCCGGTACCTGGGTCGCACCGCCAATCCGCAGTCGCGAGAAGGCGAGCCGCTCGTCGGAACCGAGAAACGCAAGCCCTTGCGGACAGAACGCTCCCTGGACGTTCCCCTCGGGCTCCTCCGGCCCGGGGATGACATTGCTCATGCCGGTCACGTAACCCATGAACAGGGCACCCTCTTCTTCGTAGCACGGCTCCTCGTAGAGGGCCACACCGTATCGCTCGTTGCCGGTCACCGTGCAACCGTCGATCGTTGCCTGAACCATGCCCCACAGCACAATGCCGTCGTTGTTCTCGAAGACCGCACAGTCTGAGATTGCCACGTGCGCATGACCCCCGAGGACGATCCCATCGCTGTTCGCAAATACGGTGGAGCCCGTGATCGTCGCTTGTGCCATGTTCTCAACGACGATGCCCTCGGTGTTCCCGAAGATGGTACAGTCGTGGATCGCCGCTTCACCACGCTCGATCACGACGATACCTTGCTCGTTGTCGGAAACACTACACCGGCTGATCGTCACACGTGTGTCGCCCCCAAGTGCAATACCGTCTCGGTTTCCACGCACCGTACAGTCCTCGATCACCATGTTGGCTGCATCTGCGATCACGAAGCCGTACCAACCGTTCTCGGCCACGACGCTGTTCGTGATGGTCGCGGCCGCACCGGACAGAACCAAGAGTCCGTTGCGTCTGTTCCCGCTGATGGTGCTTGCCGTGATCGTCGCCCGGGCGTCGTGGGCGAGCACGATGCCGTGCCATGTGTTGTCGGAGAGCATGGAGTCCCTGATCGTCACCTGTGCCCTATCCTCGAGCACGATGCCGTGCCGCTCGTTACCGTGGAGGCTGACCCGCTCCATCGTGACGGTGGCGTGCCCCTCGAGGTACACGCCACTTCGGCTTCCTCGACCCCCGGTTACGGTCATCCCCTCCAGAACAACCGCCACCTCCCCTTCTCCCTGCGTATGCACATGGATCACCGGAAGGTCTCGTTCATGGCCTCGAATCGTCGTACCTTCCCCTGCTCCGCGCAGGGTGAGTGACTTGCCGACGACAAGATGCTCTTGCCATTCCCCCTCGGACAGGCAGATCACCGTCCCCGGAAGCGCCTCATCGATGAACGCCTGAACCAATGCGCCGGGAGGCACGATTACGGTACACAGTTCCTGGGACACCGCTCCGTACCCGACCAACCCCATCAGCACCAGGCTCGCTGTGACTGTCCTGAGCGCTCTCCTCATCGCAGCACCTCCATGGACAGCATAGCACGATGTCCCCAGCGGGGTACCGTCGCCTGGTGCCGATGGATCCGACAACGCAGCAACAGGACCACGCGTACGTAGCCCAAGGCCGCGCTTCGGCCTATTGCGGGTTCAGGATTTCCGCGATGTCCTCCGCCGGTGCACCGATCGGCTTGAGGTCGAACACCTCGCTCAACACGCCGAGTACCTCGGGCGTGATGAAAGCTGGAAGGCTTGGTCCCAGGCGCATTCCCCGCATACCCAGATGGAGCAGTGTGAGCAAGATCGCGACGGCCTTCTGTTCGTACCACGAGAGGATGAGCGACAGAGGCAACGCGTTCAGGTCAACACCCGCGGATTCGGCGAGTGCACCGGCAAGCCGGATCGCGGCATAGGCATCGTTACACTGCCCCACATCGATCAGCCGCGGAAGTCCGGCGAGCTCGCCGAACGCGAGCTTGTTGAACCGGTACTTGCCGCAAGCGAGCGTCATGATCAGGCAGTCATCGGGTACGGAGCCAGCGAGCTCCGTGTAGTAGTTCCTCCCTGACTTGGCACCGTCACACCCACCGATGAGGAACACATGCCGCAGCTTGCCCGCCTTAATGAGGTTTAACAACGAACCGGCCGCATCCAGCAGCGTCTTCCGTCCAAAACCGACGGTGATCGTCTGCTCAGGGGTATCCTCGGCAAATCCAGGAGCAGCCAAAGCCGCCTCGATCACCGGACTGAAGTCGCGGTCTTCGACATGGCGAACCCCCGGCCATGCAACGAGGTGTGAGGTGAAGA
Source organism: Candidatus Acetothermia bacterium (assembly GCA_003551325.1). Taxonomy (GTDB): domain Bacteria; phylum Bipolaricaulota; class Bipolaricaulia; order Bipolaricaulales; family Bipolaricaulaceae; genus B1SED10-245. Next base: position 5,966 of record PUMK01000169.1, read on the forward strand.
TACGATCCTTGTAGCGCTCAACTGGCTTCTGTATGCAGTTGGTCGTCATGAGAATTGCGCCGGGGAACGCGTCAAACTCACGTTGCTGGTCCTGCCATGCTCCTCCGTAGTTTCCCACCAGATGTGGGAAGCGTCTCAGCTCGGGATAACCGTGGGCAGGGAGCATCTCTCCGTGCGTGTAGACGTTGATCCCCTTGCCCTCGGTCTGGCGTAGGAGTTCATGGAGGTCCCGAAGATCGTGCCCGGAGACGACAATAGCCTTGCCTGCCGCCGGGGTAACCCGTACCTCGGTCGGGGTGGGATCACCGAAGGCCTTCGTGTGTCCCTGATCAAGGCACGCCATAGCCCTGAGGTTGGCCTCCCCACAGCGCAGGGCCAGCGCCAACAGACCGTCACGATCTTGGCCACCCTCCAACAAGGAAGCCAATGCCTCGTGGAAGAACGCATACACACGCTCGTCCTCCTCGCCAAGCGACCGTGCATGAACGGCGTATGCGGCAGCTCCCTTGAGCCCATACAGGATCAGCTCCGCCAGGCCCGTACGTTCCGCCCCATCGGCTGTGATCCGTTTGTCCGGGGCCACAGTCCGACCGATCGAGGCAAGGGTGTCTACGTCTCTGGCCTCACCCACAACAACTTGGTTGGGTAGGTGTTCGGCGGTACCCCCTTTGGCACGCACGCCCTTGAGGTAAAGCGCCTCGGCCAGCATGCGCACACGCAGCGCCTCATCAACCATGCTTGCCAGACGCTCCGCATCGAAATTCACGTTGGTCACCGTTGTGAACAACGCCTCGGGGACGAAGGCATCGACGTTGTCGTCGGATGCCCCTAACCCGCGCGCCTTGTGAGCAAACCAGCCGATTTCCTTGGTGATCTGCACGAGCAGGTCTTGCATGCCAGCCACCACCGGGTCCTTGCCACACACACCCACCGTAGCACAGCCTCGACCCCCAGCCGTTTGTTCACACTGATAACAGAACATACGCATCAGGCTCCTCCTTGGAAGGCTTCCTCAAACCCATCGTTCAGATGGGCAACTTTGGCGGTGTTAAGCCGATCCCAGACTGCCCTGTTAAGGTCCTGCATGATCCCTCCCAGCACGCATACGCCCAACGGACATCGTGGATGCCCCATCAGGCACGTTGCAGGGCGCAGAGGACCTTCCACAGCCTCGATCACCTGCAGCAGCGACATCGTTGGACCCTCGGGACTCAAGGAAACGCCCCCTCCAGGGCCACGGAACGTCTCCACAACACCCGAGCGGGCCAGTCGCTGGATCACCTTCGTTAGGTGAGCATGGGAAACGCAGAACTCCTTCGCCAACGCAGCGGAGGGCAATCGCTCACCAGGCCGGGAAACAAGGTACGCGGCCGTGTGCAGGGCTAACGCTGCGGCTTCCGACAGTCCCAATAGGTTTCTCATGGTGCCTCACTAAAAGTATACTAGTACTGGAATACGTTTTTTGCAAGGTGCACACAGGGGCGGATCTTGACGTCATGAACGCCACTGCCTACGATCATCGCGAGGGGATGA
>PUMK01000340.1 GCA_003551325.1 Candidatus Acetothermia bacterium
CCTGTCATGCGAGGGATGCGGTGTCTGTGCCCATGTGTGCGTACCGGGCGCGGCCGAACTCAACCCACGTCTGTCCGGCCACGTGTACATCTCCTCAACACCCTACGGCACGATGGTCCATGGCGAACTCCGTCCCGGTGAAGAGGCCACCGGGAAGCTCGTCGCACAGGTGAAACAGCAGGCGCGCGCACGTGCATCCGTAGAGAAGCGCACAGTCCTGTTGGTGGACGGATCTCCGGGGATCGGCTGTCCCGTCATCGCCTCGCTATCCGGTGCCACGGCCGCTCTGGTGATTACGGAGCCATCACTGTCCGCGCTGCACGACCTCGAGCGCGCTGTCGACCTGGCACAGACTTTCGGGGCAACAGTCTTCGTGGCCATGAACAAAGCCGACCTGGAGCGCGCGATGGCACGTAAGGTACACAGATGGGTCGTTGCCCATAGGCTCCCCGTTGTGGGATGGATCCCCTACGACGAGGCGGTTCAGAGCGCCCTCGTGGCAGGCCAACCCCTGACCGTCTATACGCGTGGCCCGGCGGCCCGCGCCATCAGGGGGCTGTGGAAGAGGCTGGAGTGCGCACTCCTTGGCGTTCAGGAGCATCGCGCATGATCTGAGTTCGCACAACGGTTGGCAGCTTCACAACTTGACGGTTACAACATGCTGTCAAGCGAAGGACTTAAGGAGGTCCATGTGAGCTATCGACTGTTGTGGAGTGTGCTCCTCACCTTAGTGTTGGTGACGGCAACCGTACTCGTTGGCATGGGGCAAGAGCCGCCCCCACCGGAAGAACCCGAGGCATTCGCCCTGCTCAACGGACGGCCAATTGGCCTCGAGCGGTTCGAGCGGAACAAGTCCTCTGTGCTCAACTACTACCAGCAGGTCTACGCCCAGTTCGGGATGGACATCCGGATGCTGATGCAAGGACCACGGGGGCGTCTGTTCGAACTCGATCTTGAGCTCGTTGCTCTCGACGCCGTGCTCACCGAAGGTCTGGTCAACGAAGAGGCCGAACGACGAGCGATCACCGTCAGCGAGGAAGCACTCGACGAAGCGTTCCAAGTGCAGTACACACGCCTGCTCGAACGTGAGGGCCTCACCGAAGAACAACTCGCCGGCGCACTCCTTGCTCAGGGTTCAACGCTCCAGGCATTCAAGGACGACGGACGTGCACAGATCGCACAGCAGCTCATTCGTGACGCCGTGGCCCGCGCAGTCGCTGGTCCGGTGGAACCCACCGAGGCAGAACTCCTTGCCTACTTCGAAACGCACCGAGATGCGTACGACATCGAAGCGGAAGTTCAGGCTTCCCACATCCTCGTTGAGGAGATGGAGAAGGCCCAACAGATCCTCGATGAACTCGCTGAAGGAGCCGATTTCGCCGCGTTGGCCCGGGAACACTCCACCTGCCCCAGCAGCGAACGGGGCGGAGCGCTGGGCTGGTTTGGCCGCGGGAGGATGGTGCCCGAGTTCGAAGAGGCTGCGTTCGCACTCCAGGTCGGCGAGCTGAGTGGGCTTGTGCAGACGGATTTTGGCGTCCACATCATCCTGGTCACGGATCGCCGCGATGCCAAGGAGGCACTGTTCGACGAGGTCCGAGAGGAGCTCCGGGAAGACCTCCGGGAGAACATGATCAACGACCTGTTCTGGGAGTGGGTGGAGACTACGCTCGCCCAAGCCGAAGTTGAGGTCAGGGAGCCCGTCCTCAACGCTTGGTTCATCCAGGACCGGGACATCGATCTGGGCATTGCGGCGTTCGAGGAACTGCGTGATGCGCCTGAGGTCACGGACAGGCACCTCACGTTCATCATCGGCTCGCTCTACCAGGACCGAATGGAACAAGGCGAAGCCACGCTAGCCGCAGCGGACGAGGACGCTGTCGACGATATCACCCTGGACATCGCGGAGATTGAAGCTCAGGTCGAAGCAGATCGCCTGGCCGCCCTCTCGGCATACCAGGAAGCCCTATCCGAGCTCGGCGAGATCGATGAGATCATCGCCCGCATCGAGACGCTGGAGGCTAAGGCACCCGCAGCCACTCAGTGAACGACAGGCCTGTCAAGGCGGTGCAGCAAGACGAGAGCGAGGGGCATCCCTCGCTCTCGTCGTTGTGGCAACACAGTGCCGGTCAACGGCTAACCCAAAAGTCGCTACACTGGTTACCAGCGCAGCCAACAAAGGCCCGCTGCTCAGCTCGGGCACCCGGGACTGCGCGAAAGCGTAGGGCGACGCGCACATGTAGAGAACTTGAAGGAGGCAGCATGGCGGAACAGCACGTGGTCATCGAACTGGCGCTGGGCAAGCTCACGGTACAGGGTGAAGTGCTCAGCACTACCGTAACCAAAGCTCTGAACAAGGTTGAAGGCGTGCGCCCGCATCGGAAAGCGGGCGGTGTGATGGCCATTTTCGGTGGCGGCGAGGACAGCGTACAACTCGATGTGCAGGGCGATACCGTCAACGTGGAGGTTCGCATTGGCGTTATCCTCGGCTACCCGGTCCAAGAGGTTTCGTTGGCGATTCAGGAGGTTATCCGCGGGGAACTCGAGCAGCTTGGCATTGCTAAGGTGGGCACAGTGAACGTGGCCATCAAGCGTCTGATCCCTCCGGACGAAGAACCCCAGTCAAAGGAAGAGGAGAAGCGCGATGCCTGAGAACGACGAACGCACGTCAGAGGAGGAGGAGCGCACACCACAGACGACACCTGGTGGCGGTGCCATCAGCGTCTCTGGGGATGTCATTGCCAGCATTGCTGGCCTCGCCGCTGCCGAGGTAGAGGGTATCACCCCGCCTCGCGGGGGGCAGTTCCGAAAGGGGGAGGCGGCCAAGCGTAATGTGGAGACCATCATCGATGGCGGTGAAGTCAGGATCTTCATCAAGGCGGCCCTCATCTACGGCTATAAGGTAGCACAGGTAGCCCAAGAGCTGCAGGAGCGGATCAAGGCGAACGTCGAGCGCATGACCGGACTCAACGTAAACTCTGTCGACGTGGAGCTTGTACGGGTCCTCTTCCCCGAAGACGGAGCGCAAGAAGAGGAGGCTTGATTCGAACCGAACCCTGTGGGCTCCGGCGCTGACCGTACGTAATCCCGTGGAGATCCCTTGCGAACGGAGCTCACGGGCAACCGCCGCGGGGAGTGTTGCAGCGTTCTGGGGTATGCGGTAACGTGAGTCGCACGATGGCCGGGCTGGAGGTTGTACAGCAGTCACGGGTTCGTCCATACGGGGCTTATCGGCTCCGGCGTGGGTTGCTGCGTGCTTGCCTGTATGTGGTCCTGACTGTGGGTGCCCTCTTCATGCTCTTGCCCTTCTTCTGGATGATCTCCACGTCGTTCAAGACGCTCGCTGATGCCATGCGCATTCCACCCATGTGGATCCCGTCACCGTTTGTCCCGGGCAACTACACCGCAGCGTGGCATGCAGCACCGTTTGCCCGTTACTTCTTCAACTCGTTCTTCATCTCCAGCATGACGATGGTCGGTGAGGTCATCACCTGCGTCTTCGCCGGCTATGCGTTCGCCAAGATGAAGTTCTTCGGCAAACACGTGTTGTTCATGCTGGTCCTTGCCACGTTCATGATTCCAGGACACATGTTGTTGGTGCCAAGCTACGTGCTCATCCGAGGTTTGGGGTGGTACGATACCTATTGGGCGCTGATCATGCCCTGGGTGACCTCGGCATTCGGGATCTTCCTCATGCGCCAGTTCTTCCGTACCCTGCCCGACGAGCTCTGGGACGCGGCACGGATGGATGGATGCCCACGCCTTCGCTACGTACTCCAAATCGCGATCCCCATGGTCCGCCCGGGCATCGCCACAGTCGCCCTGCTGCAGTTCATCAACTCGTGGAACTCGTTCCTGTGGGTGCTGATCATGACCGACAGCCCGCTGATGCGGACCATCCCGGTAGGGCTCCGATTCTTCCAACAGGAGGCGGGCACGCAATACCCGATGCTGATGGCGGCGAGCACCATGGCCATTGTGCCAGTGATCATCTTGTTTTTCTTCGCCCAGAAGCATTTCGTGCGCGGCTTCGCACGGACGGGCGTCAAGTAGAGGGGGAGGTGAGTGTCGGAGGCAGCCGTTGCGATGCCTGGGAGATCTGGAGTGTGGTCTTAGAGCGTTTCCGGATGCACTTGGAGGTGGCAAATGCGTACTTGGATTGTGATGTCGCTGGTGGGCTTGCTGGCCCTTGGAGTAGCGGGTTTTGCGGACGTGGAGTTTAGCTTCTGGCATATCTTCACCGAGGAGCACGCCACGGCCCTGCAGAAACTGGCCGACGGGTTCATGGACGAGAACCCTGGTGTGAAGGTAGATCTTGTGTTCCAGGGAGGATACGGCGACTTGTCCCGGAAGCTCTTCGCCTCCCTGGCCGCCGAGGCACCGCCAACCCTGTCCCTGCAGTACGAAAACTGGACAACCCAGTGGTTGGATGCCCTGGTCGATCTCGATCAGTACATAGATTCCGCCGTCCTTGACGATGTCCACCCACGGTTCATGCAGGAGTTCGAGGGCCGCTTGGTGACTCTGCCGTTCAACCGCTCGATCATCATCATGTACCACCGCAAGGATCTCGTTCCCGAGCCGCCCACCACATGGGACGAGCTCTTGGGTCTGGCCAGTGAACTCACCCAGGACACCACGGGTGACGGAGAGGTCGACTTCTGGGCATTCCATCTGCGCCCGCGGAGTCCGGAGGAGAGCTACCTGACCTACCTGGAACAGGTGGGGGGTTCGATTCTGTCCGAGGACTGGACCACGGTCACGATCAACGATGCCTATGGGCTCGAGGCAGCCGAGTTCGTCACGGACCTTGCCCAGTACTCCCTTGTGGATCCCGCGTTCTCCTCGGGACCGTTCGGTGAGGGCGTCATCGCCATGTTCATCGGAACCTCGGCGGGGATGCCCTTCAACCAGGCGGCTGCCGATCGGGCGGGGGTGGAGCTGGGGTTCGCCACCATACCGTATCCGGAGCACGGGAAACCCGCGTCTCAGATGATGGGGACGAACGTTGCCATCTTCGAAATGGGTCAGACAGAGGCGCAGATCGAGGCAGCTGCGCTGTTCATCGAGTACCTGCTGAGGCCGGAGAACACCATCTTCTGGGCTGAGACCACGGGATACCTGCCCGTCACCACAACGGCCATCGAGTCGGAGGAGTGGCAGGCACTCAGCGAGGAGAACCCCTTCTTCGCCGCGCAGACCGAGCAGCTCGTCATCGGTGGGTATGGCCAGCTGCTGCACCCAGAGTACTGGGATATGCGGTCGGTGATCACGGACTACGTCGAGATACTCGTGATAGGCGACATGGGCCCGCAAGAGGCCCTCGACGCCCTTGCCGACGAGCTCGAGTGGATCCTCGAGCGTTAGAGGTCAAGAGTTGGGGAGGGGGCAGGCGCCCCCTCCCCGCCTGATCATCATGGCCAACCGTAGGGGGCTGCGAAACCCGAGAGCGCTGCGGGAGACCGGAGAGGCTTATCTCTACCTCCTTCCGGCCTTCTTTATCATGAGCCTGTTCACCTTCTACCCGTTCATCAACGCCTTGCTCATGAGCTTCCAGGACGTGCGGGTTGTCGCGCGCGTGGACGGTCAGCTCGTACCCTTCCACCGCACCTTCGTGGGCCTGGCCAACTTCCAGGTACTGTTCAACGATCGCCACTTCATCCAGGCCCTCACGCAAACCTCGATCTACGTCGTCGTATCCGTCCCCCTAACGCTGGTGTTGGCGCTGCTGCTGGCCACCGCCCTTAACCAGGGGCTCCGCTTGCGCCCGTTCTACCGATTGGCCTTCTTCATCCCCTACATCACCCCGGTGGTCGCGTTGGCCATGGTGTGGACCTGGATCTACCACGATCGGGTGGGGCTCCTCAACTACTTGCTCGGCTTGGTCGGCATCAGCCGAATCCGCTGGCTGAACGACCCCTCGTTCGCCATTCCGGCGATCACCGTGTTCAACGTACTGCGCTTTGTGGGCTATCAGGCGTTGATCCTGCTGGCGGGGATGCAGAACATCGACCGTACCTACTACGAGGCAGCCAGGGTGGATGGTGCCAGTCCCGTCCGCGCGTGGCAGCACATCACTGTACCGCTCCTTACGCCACAGCTCTTCTTCGTCTTCCTGATCTCGCTGATGGGTGCCTATCGCATCTTCGACGAAGTGTACATCTTGTTCGCAGGGGGCGCGGGTCCGCTGGGGAGCGCCCGGACCCTGGTCTTCTACCTGGTCGACCAAGCGTTCAACAACTTCCGCTTCGGCCGGGCTGCCGCAGCATCGGTGGTGTTGTTCGGGATCATCTTCGTGCTGGCACTGTTCCAGATCACCGTCACCCAACGCAAGGTCCACTACGATCAGTAGTGCGAAGTCCGCCCCTTCGGTGTTCACAAGGAGGTACGCATGGTGAAGTTCTTAGCCGTTTTGCTCCTGGTCCTCGCCTGCGCGGCGACCGGCATGGCGTCGGAACCGAGGGATCCCTTCGCGGTTCGCGTTCTCAGCACCGTCGACGGTGATACCGTCGATGTGCGGGTTCTCGACGCCCCGCACGGCGTCCTGCCCCGTGAGCGCGTACGGCTGTTGGGTTTCGACGCTCCGGAGATCGGCGAGCCGTTCGCCGCCGAGGCAACCCGGCTCGTACGCGAACTCGTCCGCATGGGCGACACCTACCTAGAGCTCGAGGAACAGCTACGGGATCCCTACGTTCGCTTACTCGCTCACCTGTGGGTTGATGTCGACGGGACATGGCTGTTGGTGAGCGAAGAGGTCGTACGAGCGGGCCTGGGAACGACGCTGTTCATCCCTCCCAACGACCGCCACTGGGATCGCCTGCGTGGCGCCCTCCACGAAGCCCAGCTCGTCGGTGCGGGCATGTGGGGAGCACACACGGAGCCCCTGACGCTCCGCTGCCTGGAGGGCGATCCGGTGCGGTATGTCACGGAGGTGGTCACGGTAAGGTTCCAGATCGACAACATCGAAGAGATGTCCGATGCATGGGTCATCCATGCAGCCGGCTCGGGCATGGGGTTCCATGTGGTGCTGGAACCGAAAGCCTGGGACAACCTCGCTCCCAAACTCCGCGATGCCGCGGGGACGAGGATCGATGTCCGCGGAGTGCTCGACTGGCGCCGCCTTTCAGACGGACCGTTCATCCGCGTGGCGTTCGCCGACCAAGTGGAGCGTGTGACGGAATGGCCCCACGGAGCGTTCGTCCATGGACCCTACACAGGCGCCCCGGAGAGGGAAGCGGTGACCGTATCATGGACAGCCACATCCCCGCTCCCCGCACGCGTCAACTACAGCCCATGGACAGAGTTCGAGGCATCGGGCACGCTGGACGCATCCACGCACTACACGCCCGAGCAGGGGGATGATCGCCATACAGCTCATGTACGCCTTGAGGGCCTCCAACCGGACACGCGTTACGCCTACCGGGTGACCCTCCACAAGGACGACGTACCTCAGCAAAGCCCCCTTGGAAGCTTCCATACAGCCCCTGATCC
>PUMK01000134.1 GCA_003551325.1 Candidatus Acetothermia bacterium
ACGGGTTTGTCGGTCGTGCTTGTACCACTTCTCGGACACACGGCTGGGCTGCGTGCTCCCTGGCCCACTTGGGTAGGTGCGGGATGCGCCGCCGGTGGGCTGGCGCTTCTTGTCCTGGGGTCACGCGAACCCCTGGGACCGACCGGGCTCGGCGATCTGCTCACCTTGGGCTGCGCCGTAGCCTTTGCCGTCTATCTTCTGCTCCTGGACCGTTACGCCAAGCAGAACAGCGTGCGAGCGATGCTCGCTCCCCAACTGGCAACGGTGGCTGTGCTCTCATGGGTGGGCACGCTCGTGTGGGAGCAACCGCAGTTCGTCCTGCCGACGCAAGCATGGGTTGCTGTGCTGATCACGGGTGCCCTGGCCAGTACGGTGGCCTTCGGCCTCCTGTCGTGGGTCGAGCAGCGTACCACCGCAGCGTACACCGCCATTGTCCTGACCATGGAACCTGTGTTCGCGGGCGTTCTGGGATGGCTCGTTCTTGGCGAGACACTCGTGAACTGGCAGATCGTAGGGGCGATCACGATCGTGGCCGGCATGAGCGTACCCCACGTGCGACGTCTTACAACACCAAGTAGCTCGCTGCCAACACAACCCCCAATGCCAGGAGGCTCGGGACCAGCATCCTCCTGAGCAGCCCACCGAGCGTCGTGCCGGCGTATTCGGCGGACACCGTGACACACGGGTGCACGGGCGACATCACAAAACCGATGTACACTGCCATGTATGTGACGGCAAAGGCCCACGGGGTCATGATCCCGTAGGTGGCAAGGAAGATAGGAATCACGATGGACATCGGGGCCTGCTCCCGTCCCGTCGCCAACCCCAAGAACAGCCCGATACCAACACAGAGCGCCTGTGGCGACAAGTTGAGATCAGCGATCAACTGCGGTGTTCCCGATGCACGGAACACCGCCAAGTAGGCAAACATTCCCACCACGATGAGGCCAAACCTCCAGGGTTTGGCCTTACGAATCATCGCTGCCAGCGCCCCGAGCGTAGACTTACCCCACAGAGCCAGGGTCAAGCTCACCGACACGCCGACAACAGTTGCCAGTTCGGCAACGGGGAGGATCGGAAGCTGCTTGAGAGCGAAGTCCAGTCCCGGAGCCACCAGAAGGATGCCGAGCGGCACCAACAGCCCTCTGAGGGAGAACGCACCCTTCCGCGGCAGGGCCCCGTTGAAATGCCGGAGGAAGAACACGTACCCCAGTCCCAGCGTCAACGCCAGACTGGGCAACTGGTAGGGAATCACCTGCCACACTTCCAGATCTGCAAGTTTCGCGGCGGTGATCAGCGATGCCGAGAGCGGATACACAAGGAGCAGTCCATGGCGGAACCACACGTTCGCCGCCGCCCGTACGTCCGAAGGCGCGCCGCCTGCGCGCTCCACCAAGGGAGCCGATAACAGTGCCCCACCAGGCATAGGCAGCATGCCCATCAACGCGGGAGACACACCCACAAAGGCTCGCCGGGGCACCCGCATGTTCTCCATGAGGGAATCCATCCGGCCCGTCCGCTCCAATGCCTCGCCAATCACGGGGATGATCGACACCGCCAACCCCAAGAGCATGACCGAGGGATCCGTCAGCACACTGAGCAACGCCCCCCCGATCCCTGCAGGGGAGAGAGTGAACGCACCCAGCACGAGCGCCGCCCCGAACATGGCCACCCACAAGCTCCAGTGGGCCATGACCAACAGGAATGCGAGCGATATGGAGAAGCCTAGCCAGGCGATCGGCATCGGATCAGATCACCGGATCGAAGCGCGCTACGAAGTGCCGCAGCGGCCCCTCACCCTCCGCCAGGCGCATTCCCACCACCTCGTCAGATCGCTCTCTGACACGGCTCAGTGCGTCGATCACCCAAGCAAGGTGTTCCTGCGCGTAGACACGGCGGGGGATTGCCAAGCGCACGAGTTCCATCTGGGCCGCCTCGCCCAGCATCACCGACCCCACCTCCACGGCCCTCACGCCTCCCTCGAGGTACAGCGCACACACCAACGCCTGTCCCGGAAGCTGCCCAACAGGGATATGCGGTAGGAGCCTCGCCGCGTCGACATACACAGCGTGCCCCCCCGGGGGCCAGTACACAGGGATTCCCTCCGCCTTAAGCCGCGTGCCCAACCAGCGCACCTGTCCCACACGCTCCGCCAGATAGGAAGCATCCAATGCCTCACGCAACCCCACCGCCAGCGCCGCAAGGTCACGGCCCGCAAGCCCACCATAGGTGGAGAAACCCTCAACGAGGATCAGCCGATCACGGCAGCGCTGGAACAACGCCCCATCGCGGAGGGCCATGAAACCACCGATGTTTCCCAAACCATCCTTCTTCGCCGACATCAGGCACCCGTCGGCCAACCCAAAGAGTTCCCGGGCGATCTCCGTCACCGGCAGACCACCGTAGCCCTCCTCTCGCTCGCGCACGAAAAAGCAGTTCTCCGCATAGCGCGCCGCATCCAACATCAGCGGTATGCCGTGCGCACGCGCCACCTCCGACACCGCCCGGGCGTTGGCCATGGACACCGGCTGGCCTGCCGCAGTGTTGTTCGTCACCGTAAGGAAGATCGCCGGGATACGTGCCGCACCGTGTGTACGGATGAGCCGTTCCAAACCATCGACATCCATATCGCCCTTGAACGACGCCGCAGAGTCGGGGTCGAGAGCCTCCGAAACGGGTAGATCAACCGGTCGGCCACCCAATGCCAGAACGTTGGCCCGTGTGGTGTCGAAGTGCGTGTTGTTGGGTACCACACTACCCCGATCAAGCGTCGAGGCGAAGTAGATGTGCTCGGCTGCCCGCCCCTGGTGGGTGGGCAGCACATGAGGCATGCCTGTGATGGACTGCACCGTCTCATGGAACGCACGGAACGATCGTGATCCCGCGTAGGCTTCGTCAGCATCCATCAACGCTGCCCACTGCGCTTGCGACATGGCGCCCGTGCCGGAATCCGTGAGGAGGTCAATGTAGATGTCCTCGGAATCTAGCCTGAACACATTGTAACCCGCCTGGAGCAACCGCTGCTCACGCTCAGCCCGCTCCAACAGGCGGATTGGTTCCACAACTTTCGTTTTGTAGGCTCTGCGCCATCCCGGGCCCATGGAGGGCCATCATACGGGAAAGCCCTCCCAGCTACCAGTTCTCTTCGAGCTCATAACCACGAAGCAGCGGGACGGCGAAGAACTCCTCTCGAACCCGGGAGGCAGATTCGAAAGATCCTTCCTGTGTCAGCGAGGGCACCAGCGCGTCTTCACGCCAGGCCCCCGGCTCCTTGGGGGGCGGGCCAGAGGGGAGGAGGCCATCCACATCCAGACGTTGAAGGACACTGAAGTGCGCAAGGATCCCGTTCAGGTCACCCTTCAGGCTCTCACGTTCTTCGTCGGTCAACTGGATCCCCGCCAGCATCTCCAGCCGCTTCATGGTGCGATCACTGAACACGGTCATACCCCGAGGAGTTCAAGCGCGTCCCCGAAACGCCGTTCGACTTCACTGGCTAGCCACGTGGGGAGCCCCTCCTTCACAACCCGCCCCGCCTCCCGTCGCGCTTGCTCCAGAAGCGGAAGATCACGAATGAGATCAGCAACCTTGAGTCTTGACACAAAGCCATGTTGAGCCGTCCCCAGAAGGTCCCCTGGACCACGGATCCGAAGATCCTCCTCGGCAATCGCGAACCCATCGTTCAGATCCCGAAACGCCACCAGCCTGCGCTGTCCCTCCTCCGTTGACGGATCAGCAATCGCATAGCACCGGGCGGCCTGTCCTGCACGCCCTATCCGTCCCCGCAGCTGATGGAGTTGAGCCAGCCCGAACCGATCTGCGTGCTCCACAACCAAGAACGAAGCATCGGGCACATCGAGCCCTACCTCGACCACCGTGGTGGCCACGAGCAGGCGCACCCGACCGGAGCGGAACGCCTCCATCGCAGCCTGCTTGTCGTCAGCCGCCATACGACCGTGCAGCAGGGCCACGCCGACCTCGGGGAAACGACGAGAGAGCTCTTCATGGGCACGCGTGGCATCACGGAGATCCATCTCCTCGGACTCCGCCACCAGCGGGAACACCACATAGCCTGAGCCCCCAGCCGCGAGCAGTCGTTCTACCTCTCGGTACACGTCCTCCCGACGCGACTGCGCGACCCACGATGTGGTCACCTCAGACCGGTCGCGCGGCATCTCGTCGAGCACGGAGATCGCAAACCGACCGTAGACGGTCAGCACCACCGTACGGGGGATGGGTGTCGCCGACATCACAAGGACGTTCGTCCCGCTTCCCTTCGACTCCAACTGCGCCCGCTGCACCACCCCGAAGCGATGTTGCTCATCGATCACCGCGAGGCCCAGGTCATCAAACGCTACATCCTCTTGGAGGAGGGCGTGCGTGCCCACCACCACATGCACGTCCCCGGCCGCAAGGTCCGCCAGCACCTTCCTGCGCGTGCGCACCGGAAGACCACCAACCAGCACCTCCACGCGCAGTCCCACCCTGCCCAACAGCTCACCGAGCACAAGCCCGTGCTGTTGGGCCAGGATCTCGGTAGGAGCCATCACCGCGGTCTGCGCTCCCGCGGAACTCACAGCCACGGCCGCCCCAGCAGCCACGGCCGTTTTCCCCGAACCGACATCCCCCTGCAGGAGCCGCCACATGGAACGCTCCGAACGCAGGTCGGCCTGGATCTCGTCCAACGCTCGCTGCTGCGCACCCGTCAACGCAAACGGCAATGCAGAGGCGAAATGCTCCACCGAAGCCGAATCCACGTCCAGCGCTCGCACCGGCGCCTCATGGGGTTGCTCACGCAGCAGAAGACCGATCTGCAGGAGGAGCAGTTCTTCAAAGGCCAGCGTGCGGCGTGCGGCGTGAAAGTCCTCTGGACCAGACGGAACGTGCATCGAACGCACCGCATCGGCACGGCGCCAGAGCTTTGCACGCGTCCTGACCTCCTCGGGGATGATCTCCACAAGACGATCGCCTTCGCGCTCTAGAGTCCGTTGGATCAGCCCCCGCAGGGCTGGCTGTGTCAAACCTTCCGTGGCCGGGTAGATCGGAACCCAGCGCCCCGTGTGGAACGCAGCACCGGCCACTTCCCACACTGGATTCTCCATCTGGAGTTCTCCATAGCGGACTTGGGCCTTACCGAAGAACGCGTAGTTCGTACCCTGACGCAGCTCCTCCCACATCCATGGCTGGTTGAACCAGATGGCAAACATGACGCCGCTCCCATCCTCAACAGCCACTTTCACGAGTTCCAGCCCCCGCCGCACCTTCACCCTGGACTTGGCCCGGACCGTTCCCTCCACCGTCGCCCACATCCCGTTGGCTAGGCTGCCGATGGGCGACCGCCGCGTTCGGTCCTCCAACCTACGCGGCAGGAACAGGAGGAGGTCTTCCACGGTCTCGATCCCCAATCGTCCTAGCTGCTCGGCACGGCGCCTCCCCACACCCACAGCCCTCTCCACAGGACGTGCCAGTTCTTCCGTGGTCTGCCACCCTCCGGTCTCGAGTTCGTCGACCACACCCTCCACGGAATCCACAGCTTGACGGCGCTCCTCAAGGCCACGGTCCGCGTACCCCGCAGCTTGGGCCAACCCCTCAGGAAGGTGCTGGTGCAGGAAACCTTCCAGTCCTCCGACGACCGCAGTGTTCTCGTAGCCTTTGCGACGCTCGAGCGCCAGCACTTTGCGAACGAGCGCCAGGCGCTCTTCAGTGGATGATCGTTCGGTTGTAGACATTGGAAATCCAGCCTATAATAAGCGTTCTCAACTAGGAGTGCGAGGTGAGCGACCCATGATCCACCGTTATCCCGATCCTTGCCTGCGTGTGACCGCTGAAGTCGTCACACCGGGGTCCCCAGAGGCCTGGGAGGCTGCCCAGTGCCTCCGGCAGGCCTTTGCCCAAGTGGAAGGCCTTGGACTTGCTGCGACGCAGCTCGGGCTTCCGTTTCGGGTCATCTTGGTGGAGATCGGGGGCCAACAGCGCGTGCTCATCAACCCACAGATCGTTGCCTGCTCGGCCGAACGCGTGGTTGAGTCCGAAGGGTGTTTATCGTTTCCCGGACTTCAGGCAGGCGTGGCTCGCGCTGCAGCCGTCAAGGTGAAGGCCTATCACGAGGACGGTACATCGGTTGAGCTCAACCTCGAGGAGCTCGAAGCCCGGCTACTGCAGCACGAAGTGGATCATCTTGACGGAGTGCTGTTCGTCGACCACCTTCCCGCAAGCATCCGCAGGCAACTCCTCGTTGATTACAAGGCCAATAAGGAGGTAGCACCTTCAGCAACAACGTGAACCCGAGGCTCATCTTCGCCGGAACTGGCCGGTTCGCCGTGCCGGCGCTTCACGCACTAGCCGCCCAGGGCTGGATTGTCAAAGTGGTCACACAGCCCGATCGCCCAGCCGGCCGAGGGCTCGAGACCTGTCCGTCGGACGTGTCCCTCGAGGCCGCAGCATTGGACCTCCCCGTGATCAAACCACGATCCATCAACGCCCCCACAATGCTCGAAGAGCTTGAGGGCGATGATCCCGATCTGTTGGTTGTGGCCGACTTCGGCCAGCTTCTCAAGCGCAAGGTGCTGGACCTGCCTGCTCTGGGTTGCATCAACATCCATGGCTCCTTACTGCCGCGGTGGCGCGGTGCCGCACCGGTGGCGTGGGCCGTCATGAGCGGCGATCAGGAGACCGGGGTGACCACGATGTTCGTCGATGAGGGCATGGACACGGGCCCGATTCTCCTGCAGGAGGCAACGCCCATCGGCGACGACGAGACCGCCCAGGAAGTGGAAGACCGCCTCGCTCGTATCGGTGGAGAATTGGCCGTAGCCACTGTCACCGGTGTGATCGACCGTACCTTGTCTCCTACGCCGCAACCTGCTGAGGGAACCCTGGCACCCAAACTCACGCGTGAGCACGGACGCATCGACTGGCATGCCAACGCGCAAACGATTCACAACCTCGTTCGAGGTACCCAGCCCTGGCCCGGCGCATGGACCCATCTGCAGGAGCGCAGGGTGAAGGTGCTGCGATCGCGCGTCGCGGGCGCCACCCGCGAGAACGTCCCTCCCGGAACCATTCTCCCGCACAAGGGAGGCTTGTGGGTCACCACGGCCGACGGCGTGCTTGAGCTCGTCACCGTACAACCCGAGGGCTGCCGCCCTATGTCCGGCCAAGCGTTTCGCTCGGGCCACTGTCGCCGGGAATCGGTGCGCTTGGGTACCTGCTCTTCCTAGACCCCTGAAGGGCTTGGCGTCTGGGCACCCGCCTTCGGCCGCCAGAGAGCGAGCGCGACCGCTGCCAACAACGCTAGCCCAGCCCCAAAGAAGAACGGTGCATCGGGGCTGATCTGCTGCCAGAGGACACCTGCGATCACCGAAGCAGGCAGGTCAAGTGCCCCCACGACAGTACTGTAGGCGCCGTAGGCCGTACCGCGGACGTGTGCAGGCACGAGGTCAGCAACCAACGCCTTGGCCGTTCCGTAAGCAATGCCGTAGTAGGC
>PUMK01000153.1 GCA_003551325.1 Candidatus Acetothermia bacterium
CCACAGCTCAAGCTCACCGATCAGGGATTGGTGGACGTTGATCTGTTCAGGTTTGTTCCGCTGTTTGAAGAGGACCAAAGCTCAGGGTAACCTGAAGTTATGCGTTTCATGAAAGGATGGATCTACACGATACTGCTTGCCGTTGGTGCAGGGCTTGTCGGCCTTGTTGTCGGGCTTTCGCTCCCCGAACAACCTGGAGCGGGGCTGACGGCAGTGCTGGCCGTGGCAGCGGTCGCCGCGTTGCTGGCAGCGGCAGGGCTGCGTCGACGCCTGTGGCGTAGCTGAGTCGAGGACTGTTTGACACCACTGCCCACGACAGTATTCTGTTCCCAATCATGACAGCTCCGCTGAGGTTGGGTGTTGACATCGGATCGCTCACCGTCAAGGTCGTCCTCCTGGATTCGGAGGACCAGGTGGTGGGAGGTCGCTATCGGCCGTCCCAGGGGATGCCCATGGCCACTGCGCTGGACATCATGGACGAGCTCCTTTCCGAAGTCCCTGGCCCGGTGGGCGGAGTCGCCGTCAGCGGCTCTGGAGGACGCATGCTCGGCGAGGCACTGGGCGCACCGTACGTCAACGAGTTGGTAGCACAGACGGCCGCTGTACGCCGATTCTATCCCCACGTGCGTACGGTCATCGAAATCGGAGGACAGGATTCGAAGCTTCTCCTCCTTGAACAGCATGATGGACGGCTCGAGCTGTCAGATTTCGCGCTCAATACCCAATGCGCGGCCGGCACAGGCTCCTTTCTTGAGCAGCAGGCAGGTCGCCTGGGCCTTTCCATCGAGGAATTCTCCAGTCTCGCCGCACAGGCCCAGGACCCGCCGCACATCGCCGGTCGCTGCGCGGTGTTCGCTAAATCGGACATCGTCCACCTCCAACAGGTCGGCACCCCGATGCCCGAGATCCTCGGGGGGTTGTGCATGGCCTTGGCACGGAACTTTCAATCCGACGTAGGACGGGGGAAGCCCTTCCACACGCCCATCCTCTTTCAGGGTGGCGTCTCCCGGAACGAAGGCATGCTTCGAGCATTCCGCAGCGTGCTCGGTCTGACCGGTGAGGATCTGTTCGTGCCCACGCACGAAGTGTTCATGGCCGCCATTGGGGCAGCGCTGGACATCCATGATCTGGGTTCCTTCGACTGGCCTGTGGTCCGGCAGCACCTTGAGGAGGCGGTGCGTGAGCACGAGGGGACAGGACCTGCATCGCTTCCGCCGCTTGTGGATCGGCCCACACCACACATCTCGGTGCCGCACAGCGACGGCGCACCCGACCTGTACGTGGGCATCGATGTAGGATCGGTAAGCACCAAGGGCGTGCTCATCGATGCGCAAGGCCAGGTGGTGGCAAAGGTCTACCTCAGGACACGAGGGAACCCAATGCAGGCGACACGCGAAGTGCTCCAGTCCCTGGGAACTCGAGCGAGCGCCGATCAAGTTCGCGGTGTTGGCGTGACCGGATCGGGACGTGAACTCGTCGGTCGTTTTGTGGGTGCCGATGTGGTGAAGAACGAGATCACAGCGCAAGCGCGGGCCGCTGTGGAGATCGACCCCAAGACGGACACGATCTTGGAAATCGGCGGACAGGACTCGAAATTCATCCTCCTCGACTCCGGCGTCGTGGTCGACTTCGCCCTCAACAAGGCCTGTGCCGCGGGGACCGGCTCCTTCCTCGAGGAACAGGCAGCGCGGCTGGGCATACCCCTGGACGAGATGATCTCCACAGCGCTGGAGGCACCTCGCCCTGTCCAGCTTGGCGAACGGTGCACCGTGTTCATGGAGTCGGATCTCATCCATTATCAGAACCGAGGCGCCGCAAAGCGCGACCTCTCCGCAGGGCTTGCCTATTCCATCGCCCTGAACTACCTGAACCGGGTGGTCGCTGACCGTCCCATCGGCCAGCATGTTCTGTTCCAAGGGGGGGTGGCGGGCAACCGCGCTGTCGTCGCAGCTTTTGCCCATCTTCTGGAGCGCCCCATCCGTGTACCCCCGCACTTCGAGGTGACCGGGGCACTCGGGGCCGCTCTGATCGCCAGAGAGGAAGTCGCCAAGGAGGCAGTCCGATGAGCCGTTTTCAAGGGTTCGATCTCTCCGAACGCACGCACAACTCCCGGCGTTTCCACTGCCAAGGTTGCCCCAACGTCTGCCATGTCACGGAAGTCCGCTTCTCCGATAGCGAGCGTCTCTACTACGGAGCGCGCTGCGATCGCTACGATGCGGACGCACAAGCACGCGCGGAGAGCATCCCCGATCTGTTCGCCCAGCGAGACACACTGCTCTTGGGTGCGGACGGAGTGAAGGCGGATGACGAGGGAACGCTGCGTTATCCTGCCATGGGCGCCAGCAAGGGATCCGTGGGGCTCCCCCGTACCATGCTGACATGGGAGTCCTTTCCTTTCTTCCAAGCCTTCCTGCGAGAGCTGGGCTACGATGTCCTGCTCTCCCCCCCGACCCACCAGAGCCTCGTACGCGCTTCCGTCGCCCAAGCTCCGCCCACGGCCTGCCTCCCCCTCAAGGTGGTCTACGGCCACGTCGACAGACTCCTTGAGCACAGCGTCAGCTACCTGTTCGTGCCAGCCATGATTGACGCCGCCCATCCCAGGACAAAAACGCCGACGAACTTCAACTGCCCGCTCGTGCAAGCACAACCGTACATGATCGCCGGCCAGCTTGGTTCCAAAGATCCCGCCGTCCAGCTCATCGACCAACCGCTCCACTTCTACGACTGGGATCGGGCTGAGGGGGATCTTCTCGCTGTAGCACGGCGCCTTGGCGCAACCGCACGACAGGGCCGCCGCGCAATCGACACCGCGGTGACAGCGGAGCAGTCCTTCCACCAGGGGCTGCGGGCCATCGGCACCGAAGCCCTACATCAGGTCCGGGAGGGCATGTTGGGTGTGGCCGTACTGTCACGCGTGTACAACAGCTGCGACCGTGGTCTCAGCCTGGCTGTGCAGGACAAACTGCGCGCGCTGGGTGCGTTACCGATTCCTGTCGACTGCCTGCCGTGGATTGAGGAAGACATCGACGCCACGTACCCGTTCATGCAATGGCATGCCGGCAAACGCCTGCTGGCCGCCGCACGGATCGTCAGGAAAACGGAGGGTTTGTGGGCCGTACACCTCACCCACTTCAACTGCGGGCCCGACTCGTTCGTCGCCCACTACCTCAAGGAAGAGCTTCGAGGCAAGCCATGCTTGACGCTCGAACTCGACGAGCACTCGGCGGACGCCGGCGTGCGGACACGACTGGAAGCCTATCTGGACTCCGTACAACTGCTCAGCCGCCAGCCTCTGCCCACCTCGCCCCCGAAGAAACCACGGCAACGCGAGGGATTCGACAAGAGCAAGACAGTCTACCTGCCCTACATGTGCGACCACAACTTCGCTCTGGAAGGTGCGTTGCAGCACTTCGGCTACAAGGCCGAGACCCTGCCCGTCCCGGATGCCGCGTCGCTCGCCCTGGGACGCAAGGTCTCCACAGGAGGGGAATGCCTGCCGTTCATCCTCACCACCGGTGATTTCCTGAAGCTCGTGCAACGGGAGGGGTTCGACCCCGAACGCTCATGCCTGTTCATGGCCACGAGCACAGGGCCGTGCCGCTTCTGCCACTACTTCTCGGCGCAGAGTCAGATCCTCCGGAAGTTGGGCTACGATGTTGATTTCGTGGCTCTTGAGGCGTACGGTGGCTACACGATACGTGACCTCGGGACGGCCTTCCGCCGTACAGCGTGGTACGCCATCACCGGGGTGGACCTTCTGCTGAAACTCCTGTGGCGCACACGACCCTACGAATTGGAGAAGGGCCAGACGGACGCCCTGTACGCGACCGCCCTGGCTGACCTCAAGGAGGCGGTGCGTGAAGGGGGTCGCCACGGGATGCTCAAGGCACTGCCGGAGATCGTGGACCGCTTCCGCCGCATCCCTCTGTCCGACGAACGTCGGCCTTTGATCGGCGTGGTGGGCGAGATCTACGTCCGGGCAAACACGTTCAGCAACGCCCAGGTCGTTCGGCTGCTCGAGGAGCTCGGCGCGGAAGTGCGCGTGGCCCCAACCGGTGAGTGGCTCATGTACACCCAGTACAAGAAGCTCGGGGACAGCCGGGTGCGGCGCGATTGGCGGGCGCATCTGCGCACGCGTCTGGAGCGGTACGTGCTCCACCGTGACGAACAGCGAACAGCCAACCCCTTCAAGGGTTCGATTGGCGATTGGGAGCTCGAGGAACCTTTGAGCGAGACGGTCATCGGGCATGCCGAGCCGTACATCTCCGAAGCCTACCGAGGTGAACCCGTGCTGACCGTGGGAAAGGCTATCGACTACGCCAAGGCGGGATTCGATGGCATCGTCAACGTCATGCCGTTCAGCTGTATGCCCGGCACCATGGTGTCGTCGGTTTCTCCCCAGGTCAGGCACGACCACGACATCCCCTGGATCAACCTCACCTTCGACGGGCAAGAACAGATGCACCTGCGCACGCGCCTGGAGGCCTTCATGCATCAGGCCAACCTCCATCATCGCCGGCAAGATTGACGCTCGGCTCCAGGAAGAACGCGCGGGCCGATGCGCCTGCACGAACCCTATACTCGTCCTCTATGTACAACGAACGCGCACACGAAGACGGCCATGAGCTTCATGGGCGACCCATGTCGGGGTTACGTGTCCTCGACGCATCGAGGATCCTCGCCGGACCACTCGCAGCCATGTGGATGGCTGATTTGGGCGCGGAGGTACTCAAGATCGAACGACCCGATGGAGGGGATGAGACACGTCGCTGGGGTCCGCCGTTCGTCGGTGGGCAGTCCGCCTACTTCCTCGCCGTCAACCGCGGCAAGCGTGGCATCACCATGGACTTGACCGATCCCCACGTTCGGTCGAAGCTCCACAGCCTGATCGCTGAGAGCGATGTTCTCCTCCACAACTACCTCCCCGACACCGCGCACCGCCTCGGGATCGACGACACCACGTTGCGTTCGGTCAACCCGCGTCTCGTCCGCGCCACCGTGACCGGCTTCCCACCCGGGCCCCTCGAGTCGTCACCAGGTTACGATGCCCTGATCCAAGCGATGGGGGGGTTGATGGCCATCACCGGAGAGCGCGATCGCCCGGTGAAGATCGGTGTCGCAATGGTCGACGTCCTGACGGCCTGGGCGGTGCTCGCTGGCACGCTGGCGGCGCTGCTCACGCGTGCACGGACAGGGGAAGGCCAATCCGTCCCGCTCACGCTCGTGGAGTGCTCCGCAGCAGCTCTGGCCAATGTCGGCCAAGACTTCCTCATCACCGAAAACGAACCACGGCGTTTGGGTACGGCCCACCCGCATATCGTCCCTTACCAGGCGTTTTCCGCACGCGACGGGCTCCTCATGGTGGCCGTCGGGTCTGATCAGCAGTTCGCTCGACTGTGTGCGGTCATCGGTCATGAGGACCTCGCCCAAGACGCGCGTTTCTCGACGAATCCTGCACGTGTGGCTC
Source organism: Candidatus Acetothermia bacterium (assembly GCA_003551325.1). Taxonomy (GTDB): domain Bacteria; phylum Bipolaricaulota; class Bipolaricaulia; order Bipolaricaulales; family Bipolaricaulaceae; genus B1SED10-245. Next base: position 5,468 of record PUMK01000153.1, read on the forward strand.
ACCGTGAGCTGCTGATCGCACAGCTCTCAGAGGCGCTTGAGCAGCACGATCGGGCACACTGGCTCACCCTGTTGGCCGATGCAAAGGTTCCCGCTGGCCCCGTGAATGGCCTTGAGGAGCTGTTCGGGGATCCTGCACTTACAGGAAGGCTGCTCATGACGGTTGACCATCCCACAGCCGGATCCTACCCGAGCATCGCCTGCCCGCTGCCGCAAGCCTGGCCAGCAAGCCGCGTCCCCCCGCCGCTTCTCGGCGAGCACAACGGGGCTGTCTTTCCCGATCGTGACCGCTAACGAGCCTCCGCCGAGACTCCGATCAAGTGGTGGAAGAACAGCACCAAGCGCCGGTAGTCCTCCACGGAGATGCGCTCGTCGGTACCGTGGATCCTCCCCATGTCGTTCTTGTCGAGCACAATCGGCGAGAAGCGGAACACATGCTCAGTCAGCCGGACGTAGTACCTGGAGTCGGTCGCTCCGTTCACAAGATTGGGTGCTACGGTGATCTCAGGGTACACAGCAAGGATTGCGCTCGCGATCGCCCGATAGGCGGGACTGCCCAACGGCGTAACCTCTGTCGGGTCCCATGCATTGCCCACAGCCTTCACGCGCACCCTCTCATCGGCGATGACACCGCGAACCCGTTCCGTCACCGAACGGACAGTCTCCCCAGGGAGGATCCGGAAGTTGACCTGCGCCGTGGCACTCTGGGCCAGGACATTGTCCTTCGTGCCTGCGCGGACCACAGTCAAGGCCGTCGTCGTACGAACAAGGCTGGCGGTCAGCGGATCCCGTGCCATGACACGTGCCACAACACCCCGGAACAGCCACAGATTGGCGAACACCAGACGCCGAACTGGGTTCATCCTTGCACCTAGCTCAACGAGCAAGCTGTTCACGGGTTCTCTCAGGCGGACCGGGAACGGGCTTCGCTCCAGCCTTGTGAGTGCCCTGGCCATGATCCCCACGCTCGTCGCGCGCGGAGGCATGGCCGCATGGCCACCCTTGCCCTCCGTGGCGAGCTCGAGGGTGAGGTATCCCTTCTCACCGTGCCCGACCAGGGCCACCTGCGTTGCGCGACCGCCACCGAACTCGCGTGTCACGATTGCGCCTCCCTCGTCGAGGACCCATCCAAGGGAAACACCACGCGCCGACAGGAGATCGACGATCGCTCGTGCACCCTGCTCCCCCGACACCTCCTCATCGTGCCCAAACGCCAGGTACACCGTTCGCTTTGGCCGGAAGCCCTCGGCGAGCAACGTCTCCACAGCCTCCAAGATCCCCACAACCGAGCTCTTGATGTCCAGTGTTCCACGTCCCCACACGTATCCATCGGCGATCACACCATCGAACGGCGGATGCGTCCAGTCTTCCTCGGTTCCCGGTTCCACAGGCACAACGTCCAGGTGCCCCATCAGCAGGATCGGCTCAAGGCCTGGTTCGCTGCCCTGCCACGCATAGAGCAAGCTGTACGTGGACACGACCTCCCGGGTAAGCGCTTCATGGACCCTCGGAAACGCATCCTCAAGGCATGCGTGAAGCGCGATGAACGGTTCTGGATCCATATCAGCGACATTCCGGCGAGAGACCGTCGGGCAGCGCACCGCAGCTGCCAGACGCTGCGCGATGGCCGCCTCGTCAAGTTCCGGAGGCGTGTAGGAGATGCGGGGGAATCGGGAGCCTCGCAGCCGTAGCGCGTTCACCGCAAGCACAAGCAGCACGAGCACAGCACCGATCATCAATGGCCAAAACACGGACACCCTTCTTCCTCCCTCTTCCTGACATACCGCAGCGCCCGAGGATAGCCTGGACGATCTTCGCCGACGAGGCGTCCCTCCGGGAGCACCCGCGC